>NZ_JTEV01000004.1 GCF_000786105.1 Bdellovibrio sp. ArHS | reverse complement strand
GACCCCGGAACTTTCAAGTTTTCTATTTTTGTATTTGAAAAAGATAAAAAAGGTGTTTTGCGAATTTATGCCTACACGGATGTCCGCTACTATCGTGAGTTTCTTCCAGTGGATCAGTTTGCCTCTGTTTATAAATCACTTTTGCATAGTGGTTATGTGATTCACAACTACTCAACAAACGATAGTGGCAAGGCGTTCGTTAAAGAGCTTCTTAAGGCCAAATAGGAACCCAAAGCATTGGCCGCCAATTGTCTGTACAGCAATGTAAAAAGCACAGACCGAGCCGCCCCTAAAGTCGCCCAGAAGGGGCTTGGGACGGCACGGATCTTGGAATAAGGTCCCTGTTGAAATGGGGATTTTATGAAAACAGTTCTTTCATTTTTTGCGACAATACTTTTCGGTGCCAATGCTTTCACCCAACAATCTTCGGCGGAGCTGACTTGCCGGGCGCAGGCCAAGGAAATCGCGATGCAGACTTATTCTTCTTGCATCACCGAAGCACGCAACAATCAGGTTGAAGAAATCCGAAAAAGCTATCAGAAGGAGCTTTCCGAGCTGAAAGCTAAATATGATAAAGAGTTGAAAAAGATGGGTGGCAAGAAGTCCGCGAAGACTTCCTCCCCTACCGTCCAGGAGGTCCAGGCGGCACGCCCTGTTAAAGGGATAGCCAAGCAGCTTCCTGGCAAGGCTCCGGCGGCTCGCGAAGCAACCCCTGTACAGACAGTCTCTGAAGGCACTAAAGTCGTTACCATGGGATCTGAGGACGCTTCTAATGCTTTGGAGCAGGAAGCCTCTGACGCCGATCAGGTAGAAATCGTTGAAATGCCGGTGGAATAACCTTCCGTTCTCGTTGATTTTCCTCCCAGACAGGTCTAAGAAGAGTATTCTTAAAGAAATTTCTGGGAGGCCCCATGGGTGAGTTTAGCCTTACGCACATTCTTCTTCTTGCAATTCTTGGTTTGATTTTCTTTGGACCAAGCCGTCTACCACAATTAGGACAGGGTTTGGGTAAAGCCATCCGTGGTTTCAAACAGGGTTTGAACGAAATTGACGTGGACCCTAAGGATATTCACGACCATAAACAGGTGAATCATTCTGCCCAACAAACGACACAAACACAAAAGCAGACGGAAGCTCAAAACTCTTAATACTGCGACCAAGAGAAGTCTTACGTCGCGGCGGAAGACTTCTCGCCAAGAGTGTCTGAAATAATACTTAAAGCCCCGGCCCGCAAATAGGCCTCAGCTTTCTCTTTTTCATTGACCGTCCATAATGCCACAGGCACTTGGCGTTTCCTCCAGGCCTTTACGTCTTCCACTGTCACGTAGTGATGATCCAAATGCAAAGCATGCACACGCACGTAGGGCGCAAGCCAAAGATGCTTCAGATAAATCTTATTGTCGGGCTCATCTTCTTTCGTTGCCAAAAGGGCGCGGGGAACTTGCGGTAAAAGACGACTTAATCGCCATACAGATAAGGGATTGAAACTTGAAAACAACACCTGCTTTTCTTTGCCGTGTTTTTTCACAAGAGCGGCCACCGCACGTTCCAAAACACCATCCCACACCGCGGATGTTTTCAACTCAATATTAATCAATTCAGGAACCAATTTAGATTGAAGAACTTCTTCCAAAGAGGGTGCTTCGACCAGCATTCGCAACTCGGCGGCCGTCATATCCAGAACTGATTTTTCAAGACCTCTCAGTCGCTTCAAATCCGTATCATGGAAAACCACGGGTATACCGTCACCGGAAAGACGAACATCAAGTTCGATCATCGCAAGACCACGCGTCTTCGCCGCGGCGAAAGAGGACAGGGTGTTCTCCTGAGCTCCGCCCTGCCAATAACCACGATGTCCCTGATAGGCTGGAGGATGAAGCGCCTCTGCGGGCCACGGCTGGGCCTGCCAAGTAAAATGCTTATACACAACAAAAGCCAGCACCGCCGCGACAAGAAAAAATAGAACCATCACTTCCTCTTATCTTCACTGAACGCTGGAGCCTCACGAGTTCCCTCGATGACCCAACGACGATGATTTTTACCGTCGCGCGTGTGCACCTGTCCCTTCAGCCGTCCCTGCTCATCCCAAGAGCCGTCGGTCAATAACCGCCCGTTTTTTCCAACTTGTGCCTGGAAGTTCTTCCACTCAAGATTTTTCAAATTCTTGAACTGAAACTGTCCCGTCAGACTGGACATATTCAAAGAGTTTTGGTTCCACCAGGAAGCTTCCGTCACCTGTTTAAAGATCGGCGCTCCCGCAGAGGCATCGTTCATTTTCAAAGACCGAACTTGGGCATTCAGCAGAACTTCGCCCCGCGCCCAATCCAAAGAGGCCTTAGTTTTATTAAACTGCATGCCTTCCACATTCATGGCTTCAACACGAACAAGGCCCTTCAGATAATCCAGTTGTCCTTCCTTCAGACGAATATCCCCATCAATACTGATCAGCCCGATGTCTCCGCCATTCGTCATTAGGTTCTGAACGGGCGCCGCAAAGGAAATTTCATCAACACCCGCTTTGATCTCGACCTGACGGAAATCGCGGTCGGCCTTGACCTTAATGTCGCCGATAAAAACGCCGCCTCGGGGCTCAACTCGTTTCACTTGGAAATTCCAAAGATCACCGTCCAGCGTGATATCCCCGACCATGTTTTCGATGACTTGAGTGACACGCTGACCTTTATTAGAAAAAACAAACTCCAACCCGCGGTGTTCGCCGGACATCTTCATTTTACGATCAGATTGAATTTCCGCTCGCCCCGTGAAGCTGCCCAGTTCCCCAAGCACACTGGTGTCTTTAGGACGGTTCAACAAAACCAGAAGTTTCGCGACATCCAGACGTTTCACGTCGACCATAATGGGGGAATACTTTAAGGGTTCAAGGGCGGTGATATCAATTTTATCAACACGCATTTCGCCAAGATCTCCTTCCAAACGAAGATCACGAACCTCGAGGGGGATCTTATACAAGTTGTCGACAGCCCCGACCATACGCGCTTTTGAAGAAATCCAGACTTGCCGTCCGTTAAGATCTTTCGAAGCGAGGTTGTACTTTTGCAGAATCCCGAGAATCTGACTCAGGGGAATGTGTTTAAGATCCGATTCCACCGCCAACATGCGGTCATCCAAAGTGTAATTGGCAATCAGACTGTAATGACCTTCACGCCAATTGCCAAAAAAATGAGTCTGTACGACGGGCTCAGGACTTTCCTTGTACTGCATGTAAAGATTGGCGTGCGAAAGATAATCCCCCACCTGCTCATCTTTTAAAAGATGACTTTTAGCGGTCAGTTCGATCACGCGCGGTTCGAAGGACTTCACTTTGACCGCGAAGTTTAAAAGCTCAGAGAAATACTGCGGATACTTTTCTGAGGTGATGCGCAATTTCTGAATATATACGCCGGTGACGTCATTGCGATATTTATTGGAGGGCTCTGACGGTGTCAGTGTCACCAGGGGCGCTGGCTCCTCTGAACCTCCCGCTGACGACGGTTCCGAGTTTTCATTCGCACAGTCTTTAATATTTCCTCGCACACTTAATTGCACCAAATTCGCTTCGATATTTCTTACCGGTCCTCGCCCACGAAGGACATTGAGGAAGGAAAATGGCAGACGCAATTCATCGACTTCCAAAAGCGGGGCTCCCCAGCACTCTTTTGTCGATTCCATGCGCACCCCCGTGATCACCACGGCAATACGCGGAAGAACGCCATCGGACAGACTGAAATGTGCGGAATTAAAACTGACTTTGACATCCTTGTGGATGTGACTGGCCGCCTTCTCAATTCGCGCCGCGACTCGAGCAGGAGACAGCAGCGATTTCGTCGTATAACCGATAAAAAACGCCAATAGAAAACCCGAGACGAGAATCGCCATTCCAGGTTGTTCTGCAATAAGATGTTTGTCTGAATTTGAGCGAGCGTAAGAGCTTTTGCGCGAGTCCATGACCTATTGTCTCTTGGAGGCCATGGACCGACAATGTCTTTTCAAAAAAAATTACTTATAATGGAACTTAAGGACTTCGAATTCCTTATCGCCCTTAGGGCTTTGTACTGTCACCGTGTCACCCACGCGTTTGCCGATAAGGGCGCGAGCCAAAGGTGAAAGAATAGAGATCAAACCTGCTTTGACATCAGATTCGTCCACACCTACGATTTGGTAGGTGAATTTTTCTTCAGACTCAGTGTCCACGATCTCAACAACAGCACCGAAGACAATGCGGTCTGCTTTGATGAGCGACGTATCAATGACTTCCGCACCCGCCAATTTGCCTTGGATTTCAGCAATACGGCCTTCGATCATAGCTTGGCGCTCTTTGGCAGATTCGTATTCCGCGTTCTCAGAGATGTCCCCTTGAGCACGAGCCTCTTCGATAGCGCGAATTACAGAGGGTCTTTCTTCCAACAGAAGTTTCTTGAGTTCGGCCTCAAGCATCGCTTTTCCGCGAATAGTCATGGGAAGTTTATCAGTTGTATTAGTGGCCATTTCTTCTCCGTTGTTAGAAGGACACTTGTTTTACAGGATTCTCCTGGACTTATCAATGTAATATAACGCACTGCACTTATGACCAGCAGACCGTACCTTTTTGCATTGCGCGGCATTACAATCGTGAGATGGGCGCTAAAAAGAAAAGCGAAATCATCTGTCGCTGCAACAATATCAGCCGGGAAACCATTGAGGAAGCCATCCGCAATGGGGCGCATACTTTGAATGACATCTTTGACTCCACCTCGGCGGGTGTCGGCCCTTGTGGCGGATCCTGCCGTCGCAAACTAGGCCCTCTTTTAGAGCATTATTTAAAAACCGGTACTTTCCCCGATAAAATAACTGAGGATCTTTCCGGAAAAATTCCTGGCCCGAAAAAAGACTAAGCTGTCTTTTTTCCCAAACGATAGTCGATTATTTTTTGCACATCAGGACGGCAGGTTCCACAATTCGAACTTGCGGCAGTTTGCCGAGTGACGACTTCAGGAGTGTGTGCGCCCGCAACAACGGCCTGATCCACGGTATGCGCCGGCACGCTACGGCAGTGACATAGTTCTTCGTCTGCATAGGGAAAATGCCATTCTCCCCGTAATTTAAGAATCATTTCTTTTAGTAAAAGACTGGAATGATCATGTCCTTCCGGGAGCGGCCACTTGCTAAGATCATTGCCAAAATGACGGCGCATCGTCTGCATCATTCCCATGAATTCCGCACAGCCCAGAATTGAAACTTTTTTCACAGTTCCCGGATGTTGAAGATCTTCACCTTCACAGTCCACTTCAATTAAGTCTCGGCCTTCGAGTTCTACTTTTATTTTCATAGGAAGCCTTATTTTAGTGGGAAGTGCGGCGACCTCCAAGGCCAGTTATTGTTATTAATCAATCTCACCTAGGTCTTGAAGTCCTTTTAAATAAAATGGACAATAAAAGGCATGAATTCGGGCCTCTTGCGAGTCGAACTCGTCCCTATTTTCGAAGATAACTACGTCTTTGTCCTGATTGACGAAGACCAGGGCCAAGCCGTGGTGGTCGATCCTGGCGATGCGGAACCCGTGCTGCGATTTTTAAAGGACCGCAACATACAACTCAGCGGTGTTCTATTAACCCATCATCACAACGATCATGTAGGCGGCGTTAAAGCTGTCGCAAGATCTTTCAATGCGCCGATCTTTGCCCCACTTAAAAATAAAAATCAAATTCCTTATGCGACAACTTACGTGCAGGAAGGCGACACCCTTAACGTGGGCAGATTTTCCTTCTCGGTCTTTGAATTGCCCGGTCACACTCTGGGACACGTGGCCTACTGGTGTGCCGAGAAAAAATGGCTTTTTTCGGGCGATGTTGTTTTTGGCTTAGGTTGTGGCCGATTGTTTGAGGGCACTTACGATCAGATGTACGGCAGCCTTCAACGCATCAAAGCCTTGCCGGAAGAAACGCTGATTTATTGCACGCATGAATACACCGAAGCCAACCTGCAATTCTGTAAAATGCTGTCGAGCCTCGACGACTCGCCGATCACGGGCGACGACGAGGATTTGGAAATGTATGAGAACGAACTGACCAACCGACGAGGTCTGGATTTACCCAGCGTTCCCTTAAAACTTTTCATCGAGAAAAAAGTGAATCCATTTTTGCTGGCTCGGAGTGTGCAACAGTTTGCCTATCTGCGTGACCTGCGCAATAAACAATAAAGGTCCTGCCGAACCAGCCCCAGTTCCTAGAGATACCAAGAAAGCGTCACCCCGAGTTCTTGAGGCGAATTCACCTGCTTATAGTTCACCGTCTGCCCACCAATCGAAGAAGTTCGATCATAAATCACGTACTGAGAATTCAGAAGATTTCGGACATAAAAATCTATTCCCATATTCCAGGCATTCATAGCGTATTGAACAGACGCATCCCAATAGAATTGCTCAGGGGAATCCAGCGTATTTTCGGCATTCCCATAAGAGGTTCCCAAATAGCGAACGGTGCTAGTGGCCGTCCACTCGGAATTTACGTGATAGAGGTAATGAATCTTCCCCGTCCAATTGGGCGCAAAGGGAAATTCATTTCCAGAATAATCTTTACTTCCACTGACGAAGTCTTTAAAGCGCGTCTTCACATATCCAGCACCCACCGTGAACTGATGGCGAGACACGGGCTGCATCTGCAGTTCCACTTCTGCGCCATACACTTCCGAGGATGCGGCATTCACAACCTGGGTGTCGAAAATATCATTTGAAAGCTGGATCTGAACCTGTTGATCCTTCCAGTCTGTATAAAACACGTTCGAACTTAAGGTACCAAATGACTCACTCCACTTGTAAGACAGCTCATAGTTGCTGGTTTTTTCCGGGTCATACGAGTCGACTTTGGCGCGCTTGCGATTGATGCTTAAGCCTCCCGTGCGATAGCCCTCGGAATAAGAGCCGCTGTAGCTATGGGCGCCGTTGGTCACGGTGTAAGCGGCTTTGGGCAGCAGGATCGAATTGTCGTTCGTGTCTTCGTAACTTCCCGATACGCTGTTTAAGTAGTTATCGATAGCGGCGTTGACTCCACCGCCCAGATTCTGGGTTCGTTTCGCTGTGACTGTCGCGCCATACTTATTTTTAACATACTCGTAGCGCAATCCCAGATTTAAGGATTGGGTGGAAGTGAACTTCCAAAGATAGGAATCGAACAAGGCGAAAACCGTGCGATACTTTTCCGTTTCCTGAGTCGAGTCAACGGGCGTGTAAACGCCCGCAGAAACCGGATAAAGAATATTAAAATGAGCCCGGTCGTTCAGATAATAATCATGAGCGTGGAAGCCCAGAACATTTTTCACCGAGCCGCTTTGGTATTTCAGTAAGTTTTCAAAACTCACGAAACGGTCTTGGTGCTCTTCGGTTCTGACTCCGGCTGTGGGGTTGCGAGTTCCATCGGCATCACTGGTTTCATCGTTGTGGGCCAAAGAAAAAGCCACCACCGCCTCATTACGCCAAGACTCGTTGATTTGTTTTGAATATGTTAACGAGGTCTGCTGATTGGTGGTCTTGCTGTCAGAATCCACGTCTTCATCGACTTCATAGTCAAAGGGGTTGGAACTTTGCACATAGTTTCCCCCGGTTTCATTCTGAAAAAGTTTACTATTCCAACGCAAAAAGTCCGTGGCATTCAGATCGTAAACCAGATCCAGCGTCAGCGCCTTTTTGGATTTCTTCCCCCACTTGGAATTATTGGTCGCAAGATTCTTGATAAATCCATCGTCTTGATCATGATTGTATGAAATCCGACCTTTCAGAGCGCCTTCAAGCCACGCAGTATTTCCCAAAAGAGAAAGATTCAAACGATTGTAGCTGCCGTATCCCAAACGTCCCATCACTTCATTGTCTGCCGTGGGCTTATTATGAAACAACAAAATACTTCCGGCCAAAGAGTTCACTCCCTGAGTCGTAGACTGTGGTCCCCGGTAAAGTTCCAACTGGTCGGTGTCCCACAATTCAAAGCTTCCGGCTTTGATGGCCAAGTCGGTCTGAAACACGTTGTCGATCAGGACCGAAGACAAATTATCCTTCTGAAACCCCGTCACACCGGTATTGTTAATACCACGAATACTGAAGCTATCATCATTCTTGTTCACCGTGACATTCGGAGAAGCATTGATGACCTGCAAGGATTCCTTTTGCACCGGGGCATCGACTTCATTGCTTTTCAGAACGGAAATACTTTCAGCGCTTTCCTGATAAGTCTTGTTTTCCTTATGACCTTGAACTTGGATACTTTCAATCTGGCTTGGCTGAGACTCTTCTTGAGCCCGGCCCACAGTTGGAATTAATAGCAATATAAATACAATGCTCTTCATATGTTCACCTAAATGTAAGTCGTAAAATTAGGAACCGCTCGATGAATGGGAAAAACTTCTTTTTGCATTAAGTCGTTAATGATCTTCGCGGACCGCCACGCCATCAAACTGGTCTGCGGCTCAGAGATGCCATGACCGTGACGACTGAAATTCAAAGCGTAGATCTTATTTTTCTGAGACCCTTGCCAAGAAATTTGGAAGTTTTCATTCATCTGAAAGCGACCGTCCTGATCAAAATGAATCAGGTCATGCAAAGGTTCAATGATGGGGGGAATATTCACTCGGAACCCTGTGCTTAAAATGACCGTATCGGCACCCGTTGTCTCTTCCGTTTGATTGAAGCCGTTCTTAATGGTCAATTTAAAACGATCCGCCCACTTTTGCAGACCTGTCACCCGACGATACGGAAGAATCTGAATTTCACGAGGGTCTTTCCAGACATGCTTTAACTGATAAAGATCGCGATATAATGTCTCGAGGTACTCTGGTGTATTGCCATCGCTGGCAAGCTTTTGATGTTTTACGATGGGATCTTTCAAGGACTGATCCAGTTGTAAGAAGTCCCGCACATAAGACGGCGCAAAGTATTCATTCACAAAAGGTGAATTATCCAAGGGCTCAAGATTGGGGCGACTGGCAATCAGCTTAAGACTTTTCGGCGAACCCCATTTTCCCTGCAGGCAGTTGCGAAAAACCTCAAGCCCCGTCTGTCCGCCACCGACCACCACAACATCTTTGTTAGTGGCATCCAAAACTTTAAGGTAGCTGGACTTGGCGTGGAACACTTCGGGCCCCTCAAACTCTTTGGCAAAATCCGGCAGGTGCGGCGCTAGGCCCGTGCCAATACAGATATGATTGGCGGTGTAGGTATCCCCATTGATTTGTAAAATGAATTTTTCCCCGTCATAGCGCACGGATTGAATTTCGCTATTGAAGTGTAAATGCTCTGGCATTCTTTCACTGGCCCACTGACAGTACATCTCAAATTCGCGCCGTGTGATGGCCTTGCGGTTCGTATTGATAAAGGAATAGTACAGACCGTTTTGCACCAAATAGTTCATAAAGGAAAACGGATTGGTCGGATCGGCCCCGGTCACCAGATCTTTCAAATAAGATGTTTGCATTTCTGAATCGGCAAACATGATTTCCGAGTGCCAGTCAAAGCGGTGTTTGCGATCAAAGAAGGCGAATTTAATTCCCTCGGTCTTGTGCAAAAGGGCCGCGACGCTCAGATTGAAAAGTCCGATACCCAGACCAATTAAGTCATAATGTTTATTCATACACTCACCTTTTTCAAAGACCGGGCAATAGGATTTATCAAGTCATCGCCCAAGATAGGCAACGGTCGCTCTGCCGAATCTGCATACCCAATCTTAAATCGCACCTTGTTCACCAACACGCGGTGGAATTTTTCTTGTAACAGATCAATACTTTGAAAATCTGGAGCATTCGTCAGTGCCGCATTGTCTTGCCCATACTTTTGCAGACACTGACCCAACAGGGCGTAAAACTCGTCTTCCGGGTACATATCGCACTCTTGCAAGGTTTCTGAGATAAATCGTAAAACCGTGACTAAATGACCAGTCAAAAGATCATGAATCAAATAATGTTTCGGTAATCGCGTAAGATCAAATTCTGAAAGAACTTTGGAATCCTGACTGAGTCTAAGATCCCCTTGAAAGTCCTTTAAGAAAATTCCCGTGGGCGTGTGATTTTTCAAGCGCACAACCACGTTTTGACCGTGAGCTACAAGCCCAACACCGTAGCGAACTTGCAGGTGGTAAAGAGGAATGACGATGTTCTTAAAGTAGCAGGTCAGCCACTCGCTCATGCTTAAACCGGAACTCTGCACATAGGCACCCATTAATGACTGCCCGTTCTCATCAACATGAAACAAACTGCCAGCTAAAATGGCTTTTTCATCGTGACGCAGGTGAAACGCCGAACTTTGTCGCCAAAGCACACCTAAAAATTCGTGGTACCGATAAGGTGCCGCGGATACTTTCTGATAAAGAGGATGCGTGACCGAAAGACCTGCTTTTTCTTCTAGAACGCACACGGAAGCCAATTGCTCGTCGTCACGACAGAGTTTCGTCAGCGCGCGACTTAAGGCAGGACCTTGTCGCATATATTTTCCCGGAATTCCGCGAATGGCCGACGTATTGAGAATTGTAATCGGAAGCTTTACATCCAGCTTTTCGGGACGAGAAATGTTAGAGAACGTGCGCAGGCTGATTTGTGGCACGTAGTGATCACCCCAAAATCCCAGACACTGAATATGACCTGAGTGAAGAAATGAGGCGAATTGAATTTTTATGTAACGTTCCCACTGCCAAGGATGAACCGGCAGGAAAAAATATTTCGCTTCATCTACAGACTTTTTCGCAAGCTCTTTTTTGAAGTCCGACAGGTTCTGCATGCACTCTTTAAGAAGGTCTTCTTGCTGAAGGTCTTCATCCAATCCCGCCAGGCACAGAGTACGATCAACCGCCAGCCAGATGAACTGGATCGGCTTTTTAAACTCCGGTCCATAAAGCTCTTGATCTGCGGCACTCCATCCCATGCGCCCTTTATTCAGAAGAATTTTGGGGTGTCCCTGAAGAAAACTTTGCAGCTCTTCGCCGTTCATAGAGGTCAATTGGTGGGACGTGAAATGACGACTTCTCTGCAAAATATTGAGATCCGCATAAAGTGTGTTATGCATTTCCTCCAAAAAGTTAGCCAGGATGATATCGTCCATTCCGGTTTCTTTTTGTATATCGATAAAAAACTGACCCGCGTCTGGGACTCTTTGTCCGTTGCGCAAAATCGAGGACGCCTGCACCTTCAGATCCGTCCAGACACCGCGCCAGGCGGTAAAACTATAGTGCACACCCGATGACAGTTTCAATTCATAGGCACCGACCGTGGTTTCATCACGCTTATCCAATGCCCGCGGATTCAGAACCTGCTCATAGGTCAGTTCCTGCAGACTTTTTGCAATCATTCGCGAATTAATTGTGTTCCAGTCGGTCAAAGAAATCATAGATAGTTATTCCCAAAGAAAGCTTCGCGTTTACATTCTAACAAGGCCGCACGTTTGTGAGGAAAATCAAATTCTTTCAGTTTGCTCCAGGCTTTGAATGTCTCTAAATATTTTAGAACGTTCGTGTTATCAGAGCGCGGTTCGGCCATGATTCTTCGTGTGCGAGGCTCTTCAAGAAAAATATAGTGACAGACTGCTTTCAGAATAGCGTCGGTGTTTTTAAATCCTAAGACATCGATGTTCCCGATTAAGAAGTGAAAGCCGCGGTCAAAGGCCTCTGCTTCGTAATACGGTCCCAGACGATCTTCCTTCGTCCAATACATCTCAAAATAGCCAATCGGAGTTTCATCAAATTCTAAAATCACCGGAAACTGATGCGAATCCTGCAAGCCTTTTTGCAGATAATCACGCAACTCTTCTTTGGGTTTGTCCAATTCCCAAAATTTCAGAACGCGAGGCTGATGATGCCACTCGTGAAAAATATCCAGATCCTTTGCTATATCAGCGACACGGAAGCGCAAAACTTTATCAAGACCCGGGATGTATCTTTGATAAAGCGTTTGTCCTTCTTGTACAACGGGACGTACCGGGTGCGACACTTCTTTTGTTTGCATCCATTTTTCCGGAGTCACGCCCTGCATTCCGTTATGCACCCACAAAGGACGCAGTTGAAAGAAGTCCGTGCGCTGAACCGTGATGGGTTCTGCCGTCAGTCCCAGAAGCTGTTCTAACTCGGGATGTTTTTCAGAAAGCGAAATCTTCTGCCATCCGGGATTTAAACCAAAAAGCGCTTCTAAAATCGCCAAAGAGCCGGTCAAAGAAATGTTTTCATCCCAGGAAAGAACTTGGGACTGTTCTGATCCGTCTAGCTGAAAATGCCAGTTCTGAGTCCCGTTAGTAATAGTTCCTGTCGAACCAGCCAAAGAGACCTGGAAGTTTTCCTTCGTAGCACAAGCCTGGGTATTAAATAAAACTGTGGAATTCATAGAACAGACTCCCTGTAAATCGTCGCAAGAGGATTTTCGATCAGATTGTAAATGGCCAAAGGATTGGCCGCTGTGTTTTCATTCAAATTTTGCAAACTGCAGATAAAGTTTCCCTTTTGATAGATGCGCGGCTGCTTTAGAACGTAGTCAAGGAAACTTGAGTCTGGTAAAGAGGGGTTACTCATCCCCGTCAGAAATTCGCTCAGCATTCGCAGAAGATCTGCTTCACCAAGTCCTTGGGGATGTGCGAGCGCGGCAATGACATTCCAAGTGGAATTGATTAAAAGATAATAAGCGAAAAGAATATTTCCTTTGTTATCGAGAATATTGCCATTTTCGCGATTCAACGAAGCCACGTCCTGGCAGAAAAGTTGATAGCCGTGCTCGCTGTAGCCCGTTCCCTGACAATCGCGGAAAAAAGCTTTTATCGGCAGGCCTTTTTCTATTTGTAGTATTAGATTCTGTTGATGGGCTCCTAAAAGAACACCGTATTCAGATTGCGCGACGATAAAAGGTTTCATCGCCACCTGCAAATACGCCCGGAACCACTTTGTGCTGGCGTCCGGTAAAGAAAGTCCCTCGTCCGTGGCAAGCTTTACAACTTGTTGCCAAAGCAGCGTTTCCCCACCCAAAGGGTTGTCCTGCGCCAAGGTGGCGACGACGATGTTTTCGGAAACCTCACTGTTTTTTAGAAAAGGATTTTCCCGACACACGACAATGCTTTCTGAAATGATCCCGCCACTGGGGTCCTTCAAGGCGGCAAAGGCCGGTTCGAAGATGATTTCAAACTGCGGGTTTTCTTGGCGGAACTTTTTCCCTTGCGCGGTGTTCATCACATCATAAACCTGCAGTCCGCGCACAACCTCGACATCCGTCAGATGACGAATGGAGTTTGTCAGTTTCACAGTCAAAGAAAACTTCAGCATATAGGGGCTTGTTTCAGAGTAAACAGATCGCAAAGACGAGGTGGGATACCAGGAGCCCTGCGAAGAAAGACCTGCATCGACCAAAGCGCCAGATCTGATGTAATCCTGGACCACCGCGTTTTTTAAAAGATGTTGCGCCTGCCAGGGATGCACCGGCAACGGCAGCATTCCCGCAGGAAGGACACCGGCCTTTTCGGATTCAAAAAGAACCTGAGTCCACTGTGATATTTTAAAGGCCGAAGCTTTTTCCAAATGCAAAACTTCAGGCTTTACAAAGAACCAGCGCAAAGCAAAACAACCGCCCATCTCGGGGGAATAAAGCGCAAAGTCTTGATCATCAAAACCTTCGCGCATTTTTGGATAAGGATGAAAGTTATGACCGATCATCAAGCCTTGCTCGGCCCGAAGGAACGACACCGGCTGACTGTAAAGTTCAGTTATATCCGAAGACCGCTGTCGGAGTGAGGTCTCAATATTTTGCTGACTGTTTTGCAAACGACGCAGGAAGGTTTCCTTCTTTTCGGGAGGTTCATTCCAGTGCCCGCATAAAAGATCTAAAAGCAGATCGACCGCTTTAGCGAAGTTTATGGACTCTAACGAGTTGTTATTTTGTAAATAAAAGCTTCCCTGATATTCATGACGTCCCAGAAGAGATTTTTTAGTGAGTGGGATTAAAAGCCGCCCTCTTTCCCCCACCTCTACCGCGATGGACATCTCTTGATAAGAGTAGTTTTGATATTCTCGAAATAAAGAATTCAAAAAACAAGACTCCGTGTGCTTAAGGGCGAGAGATTTAAAGTCAGACATATTTCTCCTCGCGTTTTCTGTTTCTATAGAGCAACGCTATGCTGGCCATCATCAGAAAGGCAAAAAGAGTCATAACCCCTTCAACACTGAAGAACTTCATTTTGAATATGAATGAAGCCACTGCGCCCCCTAAAGCATAACCAATCGTATTGGCGGCAGCAGCCAGTCCGGCGCGACGCCCGAAATGTTCTTGCGCGCCCTTGGTCGCCATCAGCGCCAAATAACAAGGAGGTATTAAAGAGATTCCCACAGACAAAAAGGCCACGGCCAAACCTAATTGCAGCTGATTTTCCATATACTGCAATCCCAGACTGCCCAACAAAAGACTGCAAGCTCCTAAAACCATCGCTCCCTGCCAGGGGTTTTTAAAAAGAATTTTACCAAGAGCTTGAGTTGCCACAGCCAGAAGAGCACTTCCCAACAGAACCTGCGCCATGAGCTCACTGGAATCTGCGCTGCTCAGTTTGAAAGTTTCTTTCAAAAGCGACGCCAGCGAAAAATTCAATATACCGATGAAACTGGTGAAAAGAAGAGCCAGAATCACCACGTTTTGCACTTGCACAACATCAGACCACCAGCTCTTAAACAAGCCTTGCGGCAAAGCCGTCGCACGAGGTTTCGGGCTGTTCTTCACAACTGCAAGATTCATAAGAAAAAGTACCAGAGAGCAGAAGGCCGCCCCCTGAAGGACCGCCAACATATTTTCTCCGCCACCTAACAATAATACCAGAGGGCCGAACGCGCGCCCTATATTCAAACTCATCGAGTTGCTGAGCAAGGACTTTAAAGCCGCCTGGTCGGGATGAAGATCGATTTGCAGAGCTTGCGCTACGGGAACTATCGCCGACGCCGTCAATCCATAAAGCAAACGACTGCTCCACATCAGCAACTCATTCTGAAAAATCGATCCAGGAAACAACAACAGATATAAAATAAGCGCTGACGAAAAAAAGAGGCCTAACATTCCCACCGCCAGGATCTTCATTCGTCCCTGGTGATCACTCTGTGACGCCCAAAACGGACTGGACCACAAAAACAGAAAAGAACCCACGCTGAAACTAAGAATAACAGAGGAAACACTTAAGTTTCCCTTTTCCGCCAGCAACGGAATAAAAGTGAAGGTCATCATTTGCATGGCGCTAAAGGTGACACTGTTCAGATGTCCTAGCAGGCTTCTTAGATTCATAGTGAACCCTTACGCAGCCACTGCCAGAAAACGCGCAAAACAAAATAGACCGGTAACACTAAGAGCAAAACTAAGAGCGTGTTGAAATAGCCTTCAGTTAAAAAACTTCCGACCACGGCCACCACAGAAAACACCGCAATCACCGTCGGCACAAGATAGCGTCGCTGAAAGTTTGACCCCTTCCAGATTCTTAACGAGATGGTTCGCACACCTTTATCGGGTTCGCTTCGTTTACGACGACGATCCAGCCAAATATAAAGGCCAGTCACTGGCAAAAACAAAGAAATCACGGAAAGAAGAAACCACACAATTTTTAAAATCAACCCACCATAATTGCCAAAATGCAGGGGCTCGGACAGCATCGCCGCTTTCAAGTACCAGGGCAATGAGCGCACCTCACTCAGCTGGCCTGACACCGCATCCACGACGGCGAGTTCAACCAAGCGTTCTGTCCAAGCAGTACTTCCGTGCATCAGTACCAGAAAATGTCCTGGAGGAGAAAACTGCGAATCCGGAAATGCCAAATAATCAAAACTGGCTCCCGGCAAAGCCTTGTGGGCTTCTGCAAGCACTTGATCCAGTGAGGCATAAGGAGGCGCGGGCGCTTGCGGATACTGTCTTGTTAACTTTTGCAATTCACTATATTGAAAGACTTTTATTAAAGTTGAAGAGACTCCCAGAAGAAGCCCCGTCAAAGCGATCATCAGCCCCCAGGCAAAAACACTGGTTCCCAGAAGACGATGCCAGTCACTGCTAAAGGTTCGAGGCGTTCCTTGGCGAACCTCTCCAAAGTAAGTTTTCTTAGCAAAATTACCGTAAATAAAAAAACCTGAGATTAAAACGAAGGCGTAGAGCAAACCCACAAGGCCCACATAGATTTTGCCGTTGGAACCTAAGAGCAGTTCTCGATGCAGTCGTAGAATAAAGTCCATGAAGGAACTGGGCTTCTTCGGTGCTGCGACCTCTTCGCCTGTATGAATATTAAAATAAATACGGCGAGATTCGCGAAAAAGCTTGGAGCCATTCAATCCCAGCCGCAGTTGCGCGATTTCAGGATGGTCTTCTTCCAAATTGAAAGCCAAAGGACGATCCGATGGATAGCGCTTCAGAATATTTTGCACATGAACATTTAGTTCCGGCAAAACTTCGGCTTCAACATGCTTTCCTTGTGCGACGGTTCCCTCTATTTCATCTTTGAAAAGAAGAATAGCTCCTGTGGTTATGAAGACAAAAAGATGAAGGGCGACGAACAGGCCGACGTAGATATGAAGCTTATAAAAGAATTTAAAAAAGCGATTTTTCACGACCAACCTGCGAATGGGAATCAATTCGGATCAGCGTTTCTAACATGATGAAAAAAGTGGAACAAGAGAGTTCACCTGAAGCGCTTTCTCTGAAAACGTAAAGAGAACTTGTTGCAAACGTAATGAGAGCACCTCGGAGTTCAGCCTCTACCGGCGCCTGGATGGCGCGAACCGAGCGACAGCCGGGCGGTGGCTGAGGCAGGAGGCCGTGCTGAACGGAGCACCGATAAAGTATTTCCTCCGCACCAAATCCCCTGCGCTACAACCAGACCCGTGGATCAGTTTCTACTTCACACGACCCGTTACTTGAAGGTGAAGACCGACTTTATCAGAAGAACAAAGCTTACCAGCATCGGCGACAGGAACGTACACCGCCACGCGACCGTGAAGGTATTTGTAGGCGTTAAAAGAAAGAAGATTATCCAAGAAGGCTTTACCAACCGCGCACGTCGACGAACCTGTCGTTGCGTAAGCATTGGACTGAACCAGCTTTGCTGTCCAAGCAGCATTGTCCGCCAAAAGAAGAGAACTGTAGCTGCACGTCGCGCCGTCTTCGACAAAAGTGGCTTTCAACAGGATATTATCCAAAGAATAGTCGGCAGAAGCCGTGGTGAACTGAATGTTCTTGGCTGCAATCTCTTCGGGCGTTGCCACTTGCGTATTTCCATCGTCGCAGACATAAGCCGTGAACTTCGCCAACCATCTTTCACCTTCTAGAACCAAGTCTTTGTTTTCTTGTGCGTGCGCTTGTGCGAAAGCGAAAGTAGTCAATAAAACCAATGCCATTTTTTTCATTTGATCTCCTTGTTGTTTTTATATCGACATCGCGATTACTAAAAACAAACCGATTCAAGGGTCAATAAATATCGCTTTCATTGTCTTTGAGTTTTCATTTACATGAACTCGTTCATTTATTGAAAACCTATTGATAAGACAATGAAAGAACACCTACCCCTTCTTCGGAATCTCCAAAGTCGAAACAAATTTGCGACGAAACGAAAATATCTTTTCAACGTCTTTGCGGACAAGCTTTCCGGCAACAAGCCATCCTAAGTACCCCATAGGTAATCGATAGCGAACCCGGTCGATCATTAAAGTTCCGCCACAGAACGGACGAAATTCGTGCGTGTGATGCCACAGTCGATAAGGACCTGAAAGTTGGTTGTCGACAAAGCGATGAGGTGGCTGCCATTCATCAATCTCGGTCTTCCATCCCACCGGCACGCCGTGAATTTTCAGCTTATAATCAATCAGTGTGCCCTGCTGAATTTCGGGAGTGGAAATCTTCACGATGTGAAAATTCAATGTCGGCGGAGTGATTCGTTCCAGATTGTAAGCATCCTGAAAGAAATGAAAAACTTTTTCCGGAGGTGCAGAAAGAAATTGTTCTGCGTAAAAAACATCCTCACCATTTTTATAGGGTTCACAGATTTGCTCTAGCGCCGCTTCCACAGTTCGATACTTAAATTGATAACCTAAGCCCTCGCTCTTTTGCGTAGAACCTCGCATAGACGACAACATAACCGTCGCCACCTCGCCAAAGAGAATCTTCAATGCGGATTCGGGAATCGCCGGCCCCAAACCTTTACCCAACTTTTCAGCAAGTACTCTGGAAAAATCCCGATTGGTAACTGGCTTGGGCGCCACACCGTTCAAAGCCCCTTGCACCTGCGAATTCTCTAACGCAAAAACGAAAAGGCCAACGATGTCGTCCAGATGAATCCAACTCATGTAATGAGAGCCGGCCCCCAAAACGCCCCCTAAACCGGCCCGGAACGGAAACATCATTTGTTCTAACGCTCCTCCCTGTTGAGACAACACAATGCCAGTGCGAATAAAGGCTTTTCTTCCGGGCGCTTTTTGTGCTTCGTTTTCCCAAGCTACCGTCACGCGAGCCAAGAAGTCTGTGCCGGGAGCATGATCTTCCTGCAAGGATTCATCACCGCAACTGCCATAGTAACCAATCGCCGAACTGGAAATAAAAGCACTCACCGACTCGGGAACACTTTGAATAAGATGACGAGTCCCTTGAACACGAGAATTATAAATTTTCTTCTTTTTCTCTTCAGACCAGCGCCCCTCGACAACGGCTTCGCCCATCAAGTTGATCACCGCATCGACATTGAGTTTTGGGTCCTGCACAGGACCGTCCATCAAGTCACCCACCACAACTTCGCATGGAAACGGCAACGTCTCGCGCGCTTTGGCCAGACTGCGGCTGATCACGACGATCTCGTGTCCCTTCTGCGCCAGGACTTTTCCAAGTTCTTTCCCGATAAGCCCTGTGGCTCCTGTTATTAAAATTCTCATTACGTCCTACTTTCTAAGAGCT
The DNA here is from genome assembly GCF_000786105.1 of Bdellovibrio sp. ArHS. Lineage (NCBI taxonomy): Bacteria > Pseudomonadati > Bdellovibrionota > Bdellovibrionia > Bdellovibrionales > Pseudobdellovibrionaceae > Bdellovibrio > Bdellovibrio sp. ArHS. The sequence continues at coordinate 84,286 of NZ_JTEV01000004.1, read as the reverse complement.
TTTGCATAAGCCTGCAGACAACGACCTCGCGCTTCCGCGTGATCAATCATGGGTTCAGGATAAGCACTCGTCCCAATCTCTGGCACCCATTTCTTAATATATTCCCCGTCAGGATCAAACTTCTTTGCTTGCGCTTCCGGATTAAAGATTCGAAAGTAAGGAGCCGCATCGCAACCCGTGCCGGCGGCCCACTGCCAGTTTCCGTTGTTTGCGGCCAAATCATAATCCAGAAGTTTTTTGGCGAAATATCTTTCACCTTCGTACCAATAAATTAAAAGATGCTTACACAGAAAGCTGGCGGTCACCATTCGCACTCGGTTGTGCATATAGCCAGTGGCATTCAATTCCCGCATTCCAGCATCCACCAAGGGATAACCTGTTTTTCCTTCACACCAACGGGTAAAGTCGGCCTTGGATTTACGCCAAAGGATGCGATCATACTCCGGCCGGAAACTTTGTTTTTCCACCAGCGGATAGTGCCACAGGATCTGCATAAAAAAATCCCGCCAGATAAGTTCGCTCAACCACACCTCGGAATGCTTTCGGGCTTCGCGCGCCAACTCGCGAATACTGACCGTGCCAAATCGCAGATGCAGCCCCAGATGACTGGTCCCATGTTCCAACGCAGGAAAGTCTCGGGTATTTGCATACTGTTGGATGACTTTCGTAGACACCTTTGCCGACGGAAAATCTTGTTCCTTCCGTTCAAATCCCAAATTTTCTAAGGAAAGCATGTCCTCGATCATTGCGGTTTTCGCAAAAGCACCTTCATATTGACTATTAGGATAAGACTGCAAGTAAAAGGCATTCAACTTCGAAAGCACTTTTCTTTTGTAAGGCGTAAAAACAGTGTAAGGTTTGCCACTGTCGGTAAGAATCTCATCTTTTTCAAACAATGTCTGATCTTTAAAAGTCTTGAATTCGATCTTCTGCTGCGCGGCCCATTGGGACACTTTTTCGTCTCTTTCACGTGCGTAGGGCTCATAGTCATGATTTGTATAGATGGCCCGTACATCCTTTTCTTGTATAAGTTTTCTCAAGATGTCTAAGGGTTTTCCATGACGCACTAAAAGATCTGAACCGAGGTGATTCAGCTCTTTTTTAAGATTCATCACAGTTTGATGAATAAAAGTCACACGCGCGTCACGGCGGTCTTCGATTTTGTCCAAGATCTCGGTGTCGAAGATAAACAGTGGAAGAACATGCCCCTTCTCTTTAAGGGCCGCATAAAGTCCCGCGTTATCCTGAAGTCGTAAGTCACGGCGGAACCAGAAGATTGTCACATTTGCCATAATAAAAGTTTAATATTTCCGTAAGTTAAGGTAAATTTTGATTCCATGGACGACAAAAAGTCTGACAAAAAACAAACTAAGAATCTCGATAAGATTAAGTCTTCGATGTTTTCCCGTAGTTTGTCCTTAGCCAAGCTCACCATTCAAGCTGGCGCGTCCTTAGCCCAACATGGTGTCACATCTGCCTTAAAATCGAAAGAGGATAAAGAAGAGAATTGGAAAAAGCTTTTACAGAATCAAGCCTCCTTAATAAGTTCTGAACTCGGCGAACTCAAAGGAAGTTTGATGAAGGCCGGGCAAATGTTGTCCATGTACGGAGAACATTTCCTTCCTCCAGAAGCCAATCAACTTCTACGCTCCTTGCAGTCTGACTCCATTCCGCTTACTTGGGAGGCTATTGAGCCCACCTTAAAAAAACATCTTTCCGCTGAAAAGCTTGCCGCATTGGAAATCGAGAAGGAAGCTTTAGCTTCAGCCTCTATGGGGCAGGTCCATCGCGCTCGGGTGAAGGCCACCGGCGAAAGCATTGTCTTAAAGATTCAGTACCCCAATGTCGACAAAGCCATCGACAGTGACTTGCGCGCGATCCGAACTCTTTTAGGTACACTCAAACTTCTGCCCAAAGACTTCGATCTCAATCCTCTTTTTGCGGAAGTTCGCGAAATGCTGGTGCAAGAAACAAATTACGAAATTGAAGCCCAGCTCACTGAAGAATTTTACGAAAGATTGAAGAATGATTCGCGCTATGTCGTACCCAAGGTTTTACGCGAATTCTCGGGCCCTAAAATTCTGGCAACAACCTTTGAACGCGGCATCCGGGTCGATGACCCTCTGATTCAAAGCCTTCCCCAAGAACGCCGAAACAAGTTGGCACTTAACTTCCTGGATCTCTATTTCCGCGAGATCTTCGAATGGGGGGTCGTGCAGACTGATCCGCACAGTGGCAACTATCGAATCCGCCTTAATCCACAAGGACATGATCAATTGATTCTTTTGGATTTCGGCGCGACACGATCTTATGATGCCGCCTTTTTAACGCCTTATCGTCGCATGGTGAAAGGCTCTCTTTTGAATGATCGTCCGCTTTTTCAGGAAGCGGCTTTGGATCTTCGTTTTATCCAGGAAGGCGATGCGGAAGAATTAAAAAAACTTTTTGAAGAGTTCTGCTTCGAAACTGTTGAACCCTTTATCACTGCGGAAGATCCTCGCAATCAGTTTGGGCGCGTCGATAAAGAGGGTCTTTATGACTGGAAGAATACGGATCTTCCCCAGCGTCTTTCCAAAAAAGCGTTTCAGATCATTCGGCATTTTTCTTGGCGGACGCCGCCTAAAGAAATGATTTTCCTGGATCGAAAAACCGGCGGCGTCTTTATTTTTCTTTCTATCATTCGCGCCAAGATTCGCGGACGCGACCTTTTATTAAAATATATCGAAAGGATTTCTTAAGTGAGGCTGCGTCTTCTGCTTATTTTCTTATTCCTTCCCGTCTTGAGTTTCGCCGCACCCACCGCTGGTTTTGATGTGGACTTTAAACAGATTTCCGCCGTGCCTTTAACCCCCGCCAAAGGCATTCCTTTTGCGAATCTCAAAGGCAAAGTCGTCCTTGTGGATTTTTGGGCCTCTTGGTGCACACCCTGTAAAGACGCTCTTCCCCACTACAACCGCCTTTACAATACGTACAAAAACAAAGGCCTGGTGGTCATTGCCGTCAATGAAGACGACGACATGAAAGAGCGTGATGCCTTCTTAAAGACGCAGTCCTTTGATTTTTATATTTATCAAGATAAAGACAGAAAAATGCTGGGCGAGTTTAAAGTGCAGGCCTTACCCACTCTTTTTATCTTTGATAAAAACCTTAAACCCGTGACCTTCTATCGTGGGTTTGGTCCTGACAAAACAGCCCTGCTAGAGAAAACTCTTCAGGATCTTTTAAAATAAAAAGTGGCGGTTTTTAGCCGCCACTTTTTTTAAACTCAGATCCATAGATTTTTTATCTCTGACTCAGCTTCATTTCCGCCGGCGCCAGCCAGATATCGATGATATCCCCTTGCTTCACTTTGCCTTTTTCCGTGTACCAGAACTTGGCTCTTTCGCGAGCTTCCGCGTGACGGCCGATAGGTCGAACCACACCCTTTTCATAGTTCAACGAAATCTTAGTGATCTTTGCCGACAGTTTCACAACTTCTTCTTTTTGCGAAACCCCGTCACCATTGGCATCATTCCAAAGCACCAGTTTTTTAAATTCCTTGTCTTTTTTATCGATGAAGCCATCTTTGTTCGTATCAAATTTCTTCAACACCTCAAAGCCGTTGACCTGATCCGCATTGTCACCAAAAAGCTCGTTGCGTTGATCGATCATGCCGGAACCATCACGGTCCAAGGCCACGAACCAACCCGGAGATTTTGCCTCGGGCCACATGGTTTTACCAAAGGGATTCAACGGGAAGTCGCTGATCGCATCGAATTTAGGTCTTTGCTCGTCCCAGAAAACCATCAACGGAGACCAGTATCCTCCGCAGAATCCCGTTTGCCCTGGAAAGGCGACGTTGATGTCGATGTTGGACTTATCAGAAGAAACGGAGATCCCCCCGAAGGAGGCTGACAAGGGGCCAGATTTTCCCATGTAAGCACCGCAAGGATAAGTCGGCTGACTTGAAGAGTAGCCATAAGATCCGTAAACGGCTGTGCCCGTACAACTTGTCACTTCCTGATTGAAGGAATAACTTTTTAGATAAACCGGGCCTTTACCACTTTCCGTGATATTTCCTTCGTCATCCACCGAGACACTTGTCGGAATCGGCGTTTTCAAGATCACACTGTTACCAAAGATACCAGCGGAACCGCCACCGGGAATCGAATACTTGTCGGCATCCATGGGTGTAACGCTGACGTTACCGGATAACCCCGCAGCGGTAACCAGCATTGCCGGGTAGTCCACTTTAATTTCGTATTCTTTTCCACCCATCACCAGAATAAAGCTGGCTTTAATGATGGAACTTGGCGCCAGAGGATTTCCCACTCCACGAAGATTTGTGCCGAAGCAAGAGTTGTTCACCTTGACCATGACTTCGGTTTTTCCAGAGCGAGTCACAAGACCCGACGCCGGAGCGGATACTACCGATTCTCCTGACGTCGCCGAGTTGACTGACATCGGAAAATCTTTATCAGCCGCTAAGGATGGAATACCCCAAAACACGAGCGCCCCTAATGCGACACTGTTTTTTATAGACGTTCTCATACATTCCCCCTGAGACCTTTAAAGACCTGCGGTCTTTGTCGGGTCCTTTTTATCCATTTTCTTAACCTTAAAATAAATCATGCGTTTTAAGACAGAGTCCCGACGAAGCTGAAACTCTTCCACCCCGTCTGCCATCAGATACGGAGACGACCACTGCCCATTTTCATAGATGGACTTATAAAGATTTGCCGGCGTTCCCGCATAGCGCAGATCCTCGTGGGCCTCTAAATAATATCGGACCAGACGAACCGCCCGCATACGAATCAACGACTGACCCCCGCCAATCGAAGGTGCCGCTCGTAAAAATTCATCCACCGTCGCCAAAGTTTTTCCCGACTCAGGCTCGGTCGTATCAATCAAGCCTTTGATGGTCGCATCAATCTTCAGCGCGTTGCCGTCGACGTAGCCGATATAAATCGGACTGCGTGGGGCGATTTTCATATCGACCGATCCATCCGGATTGATGGGTCGCAAACGCGCGGGTGTATCTAACATAAGCGCGCGCCCATTTTTCCAGAAACTCTCTCTCTGCTTTTCCACCCACTTATTTCGATTCAATGATGAAAAAGAAAGAGTCGCGGATTTGTTAAAGTCTGCAGGAGCCGCACCAATATCGTAAGCCGCAACCGGATCATAATTCATCAAGGGACCCGCGCCGAGATCCTGCAGAAGAATAAACAACTCGGTCCGTCCCTTGAGGTTCAAAGTGATATTTCTTTCAAGGGCCTCTTTATTACCTAAAAGATTTGCGGGCACGTCCGGATAATAATCGAAAAAGGACAAACCCTTGTCATCCTTCACGGTCAAATTATTATAAGAAGGCTCTACCGCATTGAGATCGGAAAAAACCACCCGCTCGGCCAAATTCGTATCGATGGATTCTTCCAGTTTCGTTTGCAGCTTGACCTGCTCTTTGGTCACCATCAACTGCGTCGCTAGGACTGCCGTCGTCAGGATGGCAACCACACCAATACCAATGGCAATTTCTATGGCTGTGAAGCCTTTTTTATTCATCAGCATCATTTTGCACTCACCACGAAAACATAGTCCCGATAAGGATCGGTCCAGGATTTATGGGTCATTCTTAAGGTGACCTTGTAAAGGCCACGAAATTCTTCATAAGGCTGAATCGTATAACCATAGGTGCCGGCACATTCCTTACAGTCTTCGCGCCTTGCCACACGACCGCTGTCCCAGGCCATCGGCAACTTATCCAACGCCAAAACTCCAGAGGTGCCCTCTTCATAGTTGAAATTAACCTGATAATTTTCCACACCGGCTTTGATATTTTCCGCAATATCATTGATCTGTTTATCAGACGACGACAGTTGCACCGTCTGCGCTGTTGTTTTTCGCAACTGGGCCATGCCACCGACAAAAGCGGTTCCGACGATTGTGAGAAGAGCAAACCCCACCAGCGCTTCAACCAATGTCTGACCTTTGTTATTCCATGTTTTCATTATAAGCCTCCGTCGCGCGATTGCTCTGCCACAAAGAAACGGACCAAGCGACGCTTACATGTTGTATTTGATGCTCCCGAGATCAGACCACAATCGGGGTCTACGGCGGTCCACTGGAATGGATCGGCCTTCGCGCGCAGACTGATGGTATTGCAAGACATGCGATCCGCCACACCCTGAACCGAAGGGATCGGATGCCAGATCGGATCTACCCGTTTATTACAGTCGACCCCAGAAAGGGATTTTAAAATTCCCGCAGCCCGCAATTCTTTCGTCGCCTGCGGATGATAAATAGAGCTCCAAGTAATCCCTGCACGAAGGGCGTCAGGATGTAATTTCAATTTACCAACGATGAACGAACCAATAATACGAAGAGGTTTTGAACGAGCCTCAATCTCAAGCTCATCACAAGCATAAAAACCTGTCACAAAATCAGACGTGGAATCGATCAAACACTTGCCGACAATAGAACGAACCTGAAAAGTCGCCGTGCTTCTTGTCGAATTGACAATCTCTAAAGAAGGAAGTCCCGGATCTTTGCCGACCTCATCGCCGCCAGCGAAGTTCCAGGAAGTTCGCGTGCTGGTCGCAAAACTTGTATTCCATCCAGCGCCGCCAAAGGATTGAGAGGACTGCGCATTGCGGGCATTTTCACAATCTTCCGCAAGTTTCGCCCAATCCGTTGCGCCTTCATTCAGGCTTTCCGCCGTACTCGCGGGAGTCCGAGAGACTGCATTCGGAGGATTCAAATTATTTGTTGTCCCATCAAATGAGAAATTCAAATATCCCAAAAGATTTTCATTGGCAGGATTGACGATGGGATTACTTCTCCAATAAGTCCCGTCATAGGCTTGAACACCCACCACAGGTGCGATCTTTGTACCATCCTTGCCGATAAGACTTCCGGCATTCTTCACGCGAATTTGCAGATCCAACTTATCGTAAGAAACAAAACCCCAGTAAGACGTCACTTTATCCGTTTCGATTTCGATGATCGGCGGGTTGGCCACAAGGTATTCATAGTTGGTCACCGCACTGCGCGCCGTTTCTACCTGATAGTTGGCGTTTTCGACCGTCTTTTGTTGATCCACCAATTGCGTGTTTAAACTGGTGATAATCTTTTTGGTTTCTGAAATCTGCGCCTCGTAATCCGCGATTTTCACAGGATCCTGATAATCTCCTTTAGGATCGCCCGCCTTCTTCACAGGCTTCGCTTCTTCTTCTGCGAGCTTGGTTTCTAAAGACGTAAGTTTTGCGCGAGCGGCATCGAGATCATCCTCAATTTTGCCATAAGCCGCCACGGCACTATCACGCGCTGATTCTTTAGCAGAAACCGCCGCCTTCAAACTATTATAATAAGTCGTCGATCCGACTTGGGCCTTTAAAGTTAAAGTGGCTTCCCGAGGCATTTGCGCCTCGACCCACTTGTCACCAATATCCACCCGCACTTTTACCAGAGCGTCGTTGTAGGTTTTGCCTGAGTCCAAATTCGCTGTGCCTGAGCCCCAGTTGTCTTTGTTCACGGTCAATGAATCTGTCTGTCTGCTAAAGTAGTTCCCGTTAGATAAGAACAAACGATAGTCAAAATTGTTATTATTCGATGAATTTAAAGTGACTCCCAGCTTCGACTGATACATATATTCACGGCTGGATTGTTTTTTTGTCAGCTCAATACACTGACTCATCAAATCACTCTTCGGAACTGTTCCGGTCAGAATGCGGGCGAAGTATTGTAAGCCCAAATCCAGACCACCGTCATTTTCAATCCCTTTAAGGAAGCCACCGAAAGTTCGCGCATCCGCCCAATACCGGTCCGTCATACCGCCGGAAGTGCGTGGCATAAAGTTAGAGCCTTTCGACTTCACCCAACCGTTGCCAAGATAAACACGGTCCGCAAAGGTCACTGGCGAATATTGAATGGCGGCAGGATCCGTTTCGTCCGTGCCGTTATCGACCGCGATGTGAATATTTCTGTTAACAAAAACCGGACTTAAGAAGACCAACCCCTGGCTATTGCCTAATTCCGCACGATTGTTAAACTTATGAATCGACAGATCCCCTTTGTCCATTTGTGCGTCCCACGTCGAATCTAAATGAAGATCGTTAGGGACCAACAACGCAAAAGACCCGACTTCACGGGGGTAAATCACAATCTGCGAGCTGATCATCAGTTTTTTGCTGCCAATAGTAATAGGCTCGGCCTGATCTCGATGTGTTTTTAACGACACCGAAATCGTCGCATACACTTCACGACCGGAACGCGGCAAGAAAGGACTGTCGTCGCGCGTGATTTTCACGCCGATCCCGTCGATAGACACGGGCTTGCCATCAGCACCACGAACCATTTTCAAACTTTGCAAAACCGGAAATAAGGGATGGTTTGTCGAAGCCGCATTCACGCGAATGTAGCGGTCGATTTTTTCAAGACGAATATTGTTGGTATCGACTTCACCAACACTTTGACCGTTGGCCACCAATTGACGAATGAAATTTTCCTGCTCTACGGACATAATCAGCCGTTCGACACTTCCCGTATTCGTCAAAGTGCACTTTTCGGTGGGTTCGTTTAAGAGCATGTCATCGTTGGAAAAGCAGTATTTCTGGCGCACACCAAAAATCACATAATCCATCGCACTATTCAGCGCAAAACGAACATTGACCAAGTTCGCAGTTTTCGTGACTTGCTCTTTTTGGCCAATCACAAAGTTCGTGAGAAAGTAAAAGGAGGTACTCATCACGGCGGTGGCAGCCAAAATTTGCAACAAAACGTTACCTGCGGAGTTACGTACCAAATTTCGCATAATGTTTCCTAACGTTTCCTTAGCGTACTTATCGGACTTTATTAGGAAAAACTTATGTTAAGCGCGGAGACATAACGAGATTTTAATGCGGGAAACGTTCCGACTTGAGACAGAAACAGATTTCGTTTTTGCAACAGTTTATTTGTGTTCAGGATCGAGACACATGAAACCAGCCACTTCCGTTTCAATCGTGGCCTCGACAATGCCAAAATCTTTGACCAACTTTTTGACCTTCATTTTTACGTTCTCCATATCAGAGACCGTTGCTTGCGCACTAAGGACCACGTGGCCGGTATAAATATGATTCTCTCCATCCAGCGACCAAAGATGTCCGTGGTGGACATCTTCCACTTTATCGATTTTGCGAATGGCCTTTTCGACGGACTCCACATCGATATTGGCCGGTGAAGCCATTAAAAAGACCTTAAGTGCTTCACGCACGTTCTTAAAAACATTGAACATGATCCACAAAGCCAACGCGATGGCCATCCCCGCATCCAGTTGGGGCAAAGAAAAGAACTTCATAGCCAAAGCGCCGATTAAAACCAACACCCAGCCCATGACGTCTTCAATCATATGCCACATCAACATCTTTTCATTCAGCGACTCACCTTTGGAAACTCGATAGGCGGCAAAACCATTTACCGCCACCCCCAAAATGGCTAAGAGAATCATCCCATCCGCATGGGGCTGCTGCGGATTCACCAGGCGTGGCACGGATTCGATTAGAATCAGAACAGAGCCCACGATCAAAATGATTCCGGTGATCAAGGCTCCCAGGGTGGAAAAGCGTCGATATCCATAAGAAAAATTCTCGTCACTTTTTTTATGCGACAGTTTTTCCAGTACGATGGCTAAAGTCACAGCCAGCGCGTCGCCGAAGTCATGCAAGGCATCACTGAGAATAGCCACACTGTTCGTCCAGAGCCCACCGACCAATTCAATACAAGCAAAAGCCAAATTGAGTGCCAAAGCCCATTTCATCCTGCCCATCACAGCGCCGTGAGAATGATGGTGATGATGCCCGGAGGCATGCGAGTGTTGATGGTGATGATGGGCGGACTTTGGCGTTTCTGACATAGTTCATTTAACTCTTTTCTATGTCAGGAAGTCAATCGGCGCCCCTCAAGATTGACCGCATTTTCGGAGCGTGCTACTTCTTTTTTCTATGACAAAACCTACTTTCAAGAAATTTGCATTTGGCCTTCTGTTTTACACAATTCTGGTGATTTTGTGGGGGGCCTGGGTGCGCATTTCACACTCGGGTGACGGCTGTGGCGACACCTGGCCTCTTTGTCATGGCCAACTGATCCCGGAAGCTCAACGTGGCAAGACCTGGGTGGAATACGGTCACCGTCTGATGTCGGGCATCTATGGGCTTTTGGTTCTTTATTTCTGGTGGGTGGCACGAAAAATCTATCCCAAAAAACATTTCGCCAGAAAGATGGCAACGGCCACTTTAATTTTCACAGTCACTGAAGCTCTTCTGGGGGCGAAGTTAGTTCTTTTCGGTTTGGTCACCACCAACGATACTCCTTACCGCGCTTTTGTCATGGCCCTTCACCAACTGAATTCGTTCATGCTCACTGGAGCTGTGGCGTTGACCTTTTCAGCTTCCTTGCTGCAAACCGAACTTCAAACTCCTTCCAAAGAAGACAAGCGTTACCGCTATCTGCCCTGGGTGATCGTCGCTATCGGTGTCACCGGAGCCTGGGCTTCGCTTTCAAATTCTCTCTTCCCTGCAGAGAATCTTTTTGATGGTTTTTTGGCGGATCTTGATGCCAACTCGCACTTTTTGGTGCGTTTACGCGGCTTGCATCCACTGCTGGCTCTTATCGGCGGCGGTGGCCTGGCCTTGTTTTTCTGGGTGAAGGCACAGACGGCGGAATCACTTTTAGTGGAACGTCGGTCCTATCAAATGAGTCTGACTCTGATCACAGCTTTGGTATTTGGAATTCTGACTTTACTTCTTCATGCGCCAGTGTGGATGAAAGTCGTTCACTTGGCTTTAGCTCACACGGTGTGGGTGATCTTGTTGCAATGGGTTTACTTCGTTCGCGCCGAAACAGTTCATCTGGAAACGATGGAAACAAGCCCTGTTAAGTCGTAAGCTCGTTCGATTCAACCAGACGGTGCAGAAAGCGCACCTTCTCGTTGATGTCGTCGTATTCTAAAACCATCTGTTGCAAATCGTAATCTCGCACCAAATAAGAGGCGAAGCTTCCTATGATCTCTTCCGGGCTGACCAGATTGCGCATAAAAATATCGCGCTGTTGGGGATCAGGCACATGCGTCTGAATCCAGCGAGTCAGAATCCGATGAAGAGCGTTCAACTCTGCTTGATATCTGGGTTCAAGAATGGTTTTTTCGGGAATGATGTGACCTTCACAAATAATATAAGGCGTGCCCCGATCAAGCACCTTGCCTAAACGTAACTTGCCTTGCCCCTGCAAAAAGATCAAAAGAGTTCCGTTAAGTCTTTCCTCGACGATTTGTGCATATCCATATCCCGCAATGTCGCGAACAAACGGAACCGTCTCGCCGGGCCGAACCGACGCGACCTTAGCCGGGTCTTCGATAAAACCCAAGGCAATGGGCGTCTGAGTTGCCACAGCTTCTTTAATCATCGAGAGATAACGGGGTTCGAAAATATTGAGAGGCTTTGTTGTTCGCGGAAACAATGTGACATTAACAAGAGGGAATAAAAAGACTTCCATGAACAGGACTCCTCAACTTGAAACTTCATTATAAAGACTGTAGCCTAGAATTGCTATGGAAAAGGTGGACTTAAAAATGCGAAACGTGGTCTTTTTTGATGGGGTTTGCCACCTTTGTAATGGTTTTGTCGATGCAGTTATCAGTCGTGATAAAACTCACTTTTTTCTTTTCGCCCCCTTGCAAGGGGTCACGGCCGAAAAGCTTTTGTCCCCTGCAGACAGGACCAATCTTGATACAGTGATTTACTTTGAGAAAGGCAGAATCTATCGTCGCTCTGCTGCGGTTCTGCGCATTTTATCGGGACTGGGTGGAGCCTATCGAATCTTTGCTTTGGCGCGAATTATCCCGGGACCTCTGCGCGATCTCCTTTACAATTATGTCGCAAAAAACCGCTATCATTGGTTTGGCGAAAGAGAGTTCTGTCGCCTGCCGACTCCGCAAGAGCGCTCTTACCTACTTCCCTAAAATTTTTCCGACAAACGGGCGATCTGCCTCTGAAAGATCACTTAAAGAAATTTCTTCGGGCAAACACCATCTAAAGGCATCGTGCTCTGTTAATACCAGATCTCTTTCCTGAGTCTCAGCCCAATAGACCCGCAGGCGTATGAGCTTTGTGGGGTATAAAAAGTCCTCTTCGCCGATAAAGTCACCCACCCGGATGGCAATTCCCAGTTCTTCCTCGATTTCCCTTTGCAAGGCCTGCTCAGAAGACTCATCCATCTCGACTTTTCCGCCGGGAAACTCCCAAAAACCCGCGCCACTTTGCTCCGGCCCCCTGCGCACAATAAGGATTCTCTTTTCCGGATCTGCAAAACGGCGAATGACGGCGGCAACCACCACGACCGGTGTCTTTTCTGTCATGTTTTTTCCTCTTTCTTAGGTCTAAGTATATAGGGGCCTTTTGTCTTTTTTGAAGATTTGTTTTAATCTATTTTTCAGAATGTTCTCATATCACCAAACTCTTTCTCACTTCAGTCGTTCTAATGTCACCATCTGGCTTTCCATGGCCTTTCAAGCAGGCGCTATCAATGCCGGGGGCTACTTGGCCTGCCATCGCTTTGTTTCGCACGTCACTGGGTTCGGAACTTTAGTGGGAACCGAAGCCGCACAAGGACGCTGGATGCAGTCCTTGGCGATGTTTGCTGTCCCGGGATTTTTCATCGGCGGCACGATGCTTTCGGCTTTCTTCGTAGATCGCCGCATCCAAACCGGCCGCAAACCTCTGTATCCGATTGTGATGTTTCTGATTTTCTTTCTCACCACTTCCGTCGCCATTTCTGGCACTCTGGGAGTCTTTGGCGAATTTGGTGCTCCTTTGGCGCGTCACGGCCATCTTCTGTTAGCAGCTTTGTGTTTAGCTTGTGGTATTCAAAATGCGACGGTGACTTCGGCCTTTGGCGCCATCATTCGCACGACTCATCTGACCGGGATTACCACGGACTTGGGAATCGGCATCGTGCGGGTTCTTTCTCACTCTCACAAAATTCAACCCCGCACGAACGAAGTGCGTGCGAACTGGATGCGTGCGGGTCTGATTTCATCTTTCACTTTGGGTTCATTGGTCTCGGCCTATGTTTACCTTCACGCACAGTATTGGGGCTTCCTTATTCCCGCCTCCATTGCTACAATCCTCTTCTTTTGGAGCCTTATTCACTTTAACGAGCACGACGGAACTTCATCATGATTGATACCCACAATTCCTATTTCATCATCCTGGTCAGCGGGGTGGCTCTCTTTTTGTACGGGATGGGACTAGCCTCGTCGTCGCTCGAAAAGTTGATGGCGGGAAAAATCACCCTTTTACTCAACCGTCTTTCGCAAAGTAAATTCTTGGCGATTCTCACGGGTGTCGTCCTCACGACACTTATGCAAAGCTCTGGAGCCGTCACGTCTATGTTGGTGGGACTGGGGTCTGCCCGAGTTATCAATTTACGCCAGGTGATGGGTGTTATTATTGGCACGGCGATCGGCACCACCCTGACCGTTCAGTTCATCTCCTTGGACTTAGGCTCTTATGCCCTGCCCGTTTTTGCGATTGCTTTTGCGTTCTATTTTAAGGCCAAAAAAACTGTCTTTAAGAATCTTTCTTTGGTCTTCATGGGCTTTGGCTTGCTTTTCTTAGGTCTGAATTTGATTTCGGTTTCTTCACATCACTTCGCCGAAAATCCGATGCTCACCGACTTGTTCCAAAGTGTTCGTGACAATCCTGGATACTCTTTACTTATTTCCATTGTTTTCTGCGCCTTTGTGCAAAGCAGTGCCGTCACTATCGGGATGGCGATGAGCCTTGCCGCTGTGAAGGCGATCACCTTCTACGATGCGATGATCTGGGTTTATGGTGCCAACATCGGAACCACTTCAGTTGCATTGATCGCTGCGGCTGGAGGCAATTACGTCGGCCGTCAGGTGGCGTGGGCGCATTTCTTCTACAAAACAATCAGCGTTGTGATTTTCTATCCATTCACACAGCTTTTCATTGATTTTCTGACCACCTTCGACACCAGCACTTCCCGTCAGATTGCCAACGGCCATCTTATTTTCAACGTTCTTTCTGCGGTGATTTTTTATCCCTTCATCAACAAAGGCGCAGAACTGATCGAAAAGATGTTTCCAAAACAAGCTTCCGAAGAGTTTGGCACTGAATTCGTCAAGCTCGACAACTATCAATCTTCGGCTTTGGCCGTTTCCTATGCCAATCGCGAGATCATGCGCACAGCCGACATCGTTTTGGGGATGATCAAAGACTCTATCCGGCTTTTTGAGACCAACGATCCCAAAGATTTTGACTCGATCAAAGATCGCGACAACAAGGTGGATTTTCTTTATCGCGAGACCAAAATGTTTCTTCTGGATCACGCCAATAAGTCCAACACCGTCGTCCATCAGAATATTATGAATATGATCATGTTCTTAAGTGATCTTGAAAGAGCGGCGGATGCCATTGACATCAATATTCTGGCCTTGGCGATTAAGAAGAACGCCCTAAAGCTTGAGTTTTCTACCGAAGGCTGGGCAGAAATTTGTCAGATGCACCAACAGGTTGTTAAAGTGGCCGCGATGGCCATCAATGCTTACCAAAATAAAGAACTCTCCGAAGAGGCCATACAGCTGAAGCGCGACCTTGCCAAAACGGAAATTTCCTTGCGCGAAAATCACATCAGCCGCTTGAATCGAGGGATGAATTCGTCGATCAACACCAGTTCCATCCATTTGGATCTGTTGAGCGAATACCGACGTATTGCAAGTTTATTATGTAACCATGCTTACAATTCGAGATCATCAACATGACACAAAGCCTAGTTCCCATCAGTCTTTTAGTTCTCTCCAATGTTTTTATGACATTTGCCTGGTACGGGCATTTGAAGTCCTTCAAAGAGTCGGCTCTTTGGGTGGCTATTCTAGTCAGTTGGGGCATTGCTTTTTTTGAGTATGTTTTGCAGGTTCCAGCCAACCGAATTGGCTACAACCACTTCACCTTACCGCAGTTAAAAATCATGCAGGAAGTGATCACCATGGTGGTCTTTGCCGGCTTCTCGGTTCTCTATATGAAACAGTCGTTAAAGCTTGATTTCTTATGGGCGGGCTTATGTTTGATTGGAGCCGTTTATTTTATTTTTCGCTCCCCTTAAAAATTATTTTACTTTCCTGACTCATTTCAAGATATACTAGGGGTATGAAGTTCATATACATCCTCGAAGATGATGAACGAATCCAGAAGGATCTATTCGACACCCTCAAAAGTATAGATCCCAAGCTTCATATTCGCTTCTTCTTCAGCCTTGCAGAATTTCACGAATGGCTCAAATCAGCACTGATGACGGGCCCGTTGGCTTTGGCCCCGGGGGGCCGTAAGTATAAAGATGATACAAGCGAAGACATCGCACCTGCCGCGACTCATGAACTTCGCTTGGTGGTCGCTAAGAATGAATTTTTTGGTGTGCAGAACATGGGCCTGATAAAACGGGCCCGTGAATTTTTCGTGCGCAAGAAAATGTGTTCCGAACAAGAGCCCACCGCCCTGATCCTCACCGCCTTTGACAGTCCCGATTTCGATATTGGTCTTGCCGAAGAACGCATCATCAATAATGTGATCTTTAAGCCCTTTGATAAGCTCATTCTGAAGCAGCATTTAGAATATGCGTTGACAGGACACCACCCGGTGACCTCAAGCACCGTGGCGTCCATGAATATTCGTTCGACCATTGAGATGCTGAAAGAAGTTTCCCTGAATTCGATTTCGGAAGTGGGTTTTACAACGCTGAATAATCACGAAATCAAGATCGGCGCGATGACCAAGTACTATAGTGATTCTTTCACATCTGGAAATATCAAGAGTGTGCTGGCCTATTGCAAATCCTGTAAGGCCGTGTCCGACAAAGAATTTCTGTGTGAGTTTCTGTTTTTTGGCGCGGATAACAAACAAGTCAGTCAACTGCGCAGAAATATTCTTCAAAACAAAGCCCATCAGCCCACGGAACTTCTCAACACCCATGGACGCAAAACCCGTATCCTGATTTTAGACGAAGATGCGGCGTCAGGACTGGAAATTAAAAATTTCTTTACTGATAAGTTTTCCAATGCCGAGGTCTTTCAATACACTTTACTAGGACAATTGCTTTCCGACCTTGCCGACAAGGACACGGTTCATAAACAAGAACTTCCTGAAACCTTTGATCTGGTTTTTGCAAACTATGAAATATTCGAAGTGGAAAAACAGAAGCGCTGGGAACAGATTCAGCAGTATCTTAAAGATCGCGCGGCGAAGCGCGGGTTTGAGCTGAAAGACATTCCGGATCTTTACTTAGTCTCGAAAAGAAAACTGAGCTTTGACATCATGAAGGAGCTCTCTGCCTGGGTGAAAGAGATCTTTTTTACGCCGCTGGATAAGTCCTATATGCTTAAAAAGGTCCTGTGCATGAATCCAGGCCTCTTAAACAAAGAAGCCACCTCCGTGGCTAGCGCAATGAATTCGGGCTCGTTGAAAGTCGCAAATCCCGTCGAAATCACCCAAATTTCAGAAGCCGGTCTGGTATTAAAATACTATCGAGCTATCAGCATCGGCGCATTCCGAGAATTTATCTTGTGGCGCCCTGAAGAGCTGGACACACCGGAAATCATCGGCACTGTGAATTTTCATGAACCGGATAAAGCGGGCGGCGCTTATCTTAATCATTTTGTCTTTTTTGGCATGAAGGACTTCTATCTAAAACATATTCGCCGATGGTTGTTGGAAGCCTACATTAAAACCAAAGACAAAGAGTAGTCTTTGCCTTTGGTTTCTTGATCACACTGGCCTATATGGATTTCCGTTTTAACAACAACGAATTGCTGACTACAGAAACCGAGCTCATAGCCATGGCCGCTCCCGCAATCACTGGATTCAACATCCCAAAGGCCGCTAACGGAATTCCCAAAACATTGTAGAAGAAAGCAAAAAACAAGTTCTGGCGGATTTTTCTTAATGTCATTTCGGAAAGCTCAATCGCATGCACCACGGACTGCAGATCATTTTTCATCAATGTTACGTCAGCCGTTTCAATGGCGATATCGGTTCCCGAGGACATTGAAAAACTAACATCCGCCACCGCCAAGGCAGGGGCATCATTAATACCATCCCCCACCATCGCGACACGCTCTTTGCGTCTTTTCAACGCCACAATGACACTGGCCTTATCTGCGGGTTTTACGCTGTGTTTGTATTCGTCGATACCCGCTTGTTTAGCGATTTCTTTGGCCGTGCCCTCGTTATCCCCGGTCAACATGATGACTTTAACACCCTTCTTTTTCAGTTCCGCAATCGCTTCCTTGGAGGTCGTGCGAATTTTATCAGCCACGGCGATATAACCTAAAATACGCTCGGCATCCGCTAGCGCCATCACGGTTTTTCCCTGATTTTCAAAACCTGCAATGACTTCTTTGTTCAAAGAAAAATCCGCTGCCACCCAGTGAGGTCTGCCCAGCTTCAAAGACCTTTCTTCAATGACACCCTCGACACCTTGACCCGTCACGGATTTAAAACTTTCCACCAGGAATAAATCCTGCTGAAGTTTTTTTGCTTCTTCAACGATGGCGGCAGCTAAGGGATGAGAAGAGCCCGCCTCAAGGCTGCCTGCCCAGCGCAGAATATCTTCTTTAGACCCGTGCACCGCAAACACGTCCGTCACCTGAGGACGTCCCTCTGTGATGGTGCCTGTTTTATCTAAAACCAACACTTTGATTTTTTCCGCTAGTTCCAGGGCCTTTGCGTCCCTGAAAAGAACCCCGGCTTGAGCCCCCTTACCAATACCCACGACGACCGCCGTCGGTGTCGCGAGTCCTAAAGCACAGGGGCACGCAATAACCAACACCGACACCGACGCGATAAATGCCGATGTCAAGTCTCCCGCAAAAAACCAGGTGGCAAAGAAAGTAAGAATACTGATCAACACCACCACGGGCACAAAAACGCCCGAGATCTTATCGGCCAACCGCTGAATCGGCGCTTTTGAGCCTTGCGCCGTGGTGACGATTTTGATGATTTGCGCTAACTGGGTTTTGCTACCCACGCTTGTTGCTTTGATCTTCAGTGTTCCTTCTTGATTCATAGTGGCTGCATAAACGGCATCGCCTGAGGCTTTTTGCGAAGGAATGCTTTCTCCCGTCAGCATGGATTCATCCACAGAGGATTCTCCCCCCACAACCACACCGTCCACAGGAATACCTTCGGCATTTTTCACGATAACAATATCACCGACTTTCAACTCAGAGGTCGCGACTTCCAACACCTGTCCGTCTTTTTCGATAAAGGCCTTTTTGGGCTGTAAACGCAAAAGACCTTCCACCGCTTCCGAGGTTTTTCCTTTCGCCCGGCTTTCCATCAATTTTCCTAGAAGAATCAAAGTCACGATGGCCGTACTGGCCTCAAAGTAGACATGCTGATCCGTCCAATTAAAGACCGTCACAACCACACTTAACAGATACGCCATGGAAGTCCCCAGCGCCACTAAGACATCCATATTGGCACTCTTAGAGCGAAGAGCAAAATAAGAACCGCGATAGAATCTCCATCCAATCCAAAACTGAACCGGCGTCGCTAAAATCAACTGCAGCCATCGCGGCATAAACTCATGATGTCCGCCTGCAAACATCCAGACCATCTCAAATAGAAAGGGCACCGTTAAAACGGCAGAGATGATAAAGTGTGTGCGCTCTTTTTTATACTCAGCCGCCGCCTCTTCCTTAAATTTCGCCGCATCGACATCGTCGTTGATTTCATAGGCTTGGTAACCAATATCCTGAATCGCCTTTAGCAGCTCAGACATCTGAGTGTTGCCCCGCAACTCGACGTGGGCCTTTTCAGTCGCAAAATTGACCGAAGCCTTCACATCAGGAAATGAGTTAAGAGTTTTTTCTACTTTCGCCGCGCAATTAACACAGGTCATACCCATTAACTGTAGTTCAGCCGTATTTTCCGCATTATTGATTTTTTCAGAGTCCATTTTTACCTGCCGATCTGTTCTCAAGACTAGGAGACCACCCCGGTTTTAGTGACAAAATAAATTTGCTAGATTTTTGTCACAAATCCCCAACCCTTCTCCTATGATGGATTGAGAGCAAAGGAAAATCATGAAGAAACTATTGACGCTGTTGTTTATGACGCCATTTATAGCTTTCGCCCATGGCGAAGACAAAGAAGGCCCTCATGGGGGACATATTCGTATGCCCGGCGCCTTCCATACCGAGCTGATGCTAGATGAAAAGCACGAAGCGCATATCTTCCTTTTGGACATGGAGTTTAAAAACCCCACCGTGCAGAACTCAAAAATTGAGGTCTATGCACTGAACGGAAAGACAAAAGTGAACTTCCAGTGTTCCATTATGGGAAAGAATCATTTTCACTGTGTGCCTGAAAAGAAGTACCCTTTAAAAGGAGAGCTGCGAGTTAAAGCCGTTCGCGACAACCTTCCGGGTAACGAAGTCAGCTATAAATTGCCTTTGCCTAAATTCGCGGAAGAAAAGACCCCCTCGGGTCATGACCATCACTAAGAAACAGGGCGCACTTTCTGCGTCGCTGTCACTATGGACGTAAATTCTTTTTGAAATTTCACCATCAGAGCCTCGGCCACCTGCCGAGGCTCCATCTGCAAATCTTGTAAAGACAAGGTTTTCACAGGCGTTCCCTGGTTCGTGACATTCATCGCAAAGTGCACCATCACAGAGACCGGCGACTTGGTCGCAATGCTGATACTGAGCTTGCGATCTTCCCAATAAATATCATCCCCGTCGCGCACCAAAGAAGCGTTTTTTAAAACCGCAGAATTAGACTGAAGATAATCTTTTGCTATAGCGGCAAACATTCGCTGCAACGCCACGCCCGAGAACAAATCACGATCGAAAACTTCGATAATAAAATGCAGCATCTCATCGCCTTTAATTTGCGCCTGCTCTAAAAGGTCTTCTCCATCCACCATATGCTCAAAGGAAATAGAGCACGGTCCTTGCCAAGAAACGATGGAAGGCCCCAGAACTTTGTGTTCCAGATAGGCAAACAAAGAGTGCAACTGAGTTCCGTCATAGGGAAATTTTCGCTCGATAAAAAGTGTCTTCATTCAGCAGAGTCCTTAAAAAGATGTTTCACATCCACATTCGCCGAAGCAAAGGCGCGCTTGGCGCGCTGACAGGATTCACACTGCCCACACCACTGTTCACCCGAAAAGTAGCAAGGCCAGATCATTTCCCAAGGAACCTTAAGGCCATGCCCCAAGCGAACGATATCAGGCTTTTTCAAATGAACCGTGTAGCATCCGACAGTGACATGATTTGACGTCGAGTAATACAAAGCCTTGGTTGCTGTATCCATAAATTCTTTGGAATTGTCAGGAAAGGTTGCCGCTTCCTCCACGTTAAATCCGGGAATGACGGCGATAGCCCCCAACGCCTCTGCGTAAGCGGCAGCGATATTCAGGAAAATACCGTTTCGATTAGGAACCCACACCGACTTTGCGGATTCCGCCGACTTTTGTAAATTATCGATTTCGACCTGGGCGCCGACCGGCACGGCCTGTTCCGCAACAAGAAGAGACGACTTGTTAAAATCCTTAAACCACGGAAGATCCACAACCTTATGGGGAATTTTCAAATGAGCGGCAATTTTGGCCGCCGACTCAACTTCCTTTTGCGCCGCCCGCTGACCATAGTTGAATGTCAACGCCAATACGATTTCATGACCATGCTTGATGGCATCAAATGCATTCACCGTCGAGTCCAAGCCCGCCGATAGAAGTACCACAACTTTTTTTACTGGTTTCATGTGCTAGCTACCTTTAAATCGCGAATCAGAATCTGCACCGTTTTTTGACCGGCGTAATAGTTCCACTGAAGCTCTCCTAGAATGTGGTAGAACCCAGGAACGTTTTGCAAAGTATCCAGTTGCCGAGGTGTCGGCGTGAAAAGAAGCGCTTCTGCCGAAACCTTGCCTTCCGGATCGGCAATTTTCAAACGCAAATGGCCCCCTTTCAATTCTCGTTTTGAAAGGACCTGAATATTTGAAAAATGAATCAAAGGAATGGCGAAACCCGCCCCGAAAGGGCCGACGAAATCGTACCACTTCATAAGAGGTGCTCCGACCTCAGAAAGCTGAGCCTCGACATCGTAGAAAATTTCTAAAGGCTTGGGCTTTTCGCGAAGTTCGGAAAAATGGCCATCCAACTTTTCAATAAAGGTTGCGACCCGTGTTTCCGCTATTTCAAAACCCGCCGCGGCCGAATGCCCGCCAAAACGGCTTAAGAAATCTTGGGCGCTGGACATAGCCTCGACCAGACAAGCTTCCTGCCCCTGGGGTAAACGCGCGCTTCCCACAATCATACCATCGTCACCCACCGATCCGACAAAAGCGGGCTTGTTGTAGATTTGGGTCAACTTGGTGGCAATCAAACCAACCACGCCCCGGTGAAAAGACTTTGAGGCGACAAAAACAAAATCCTGATAAGGCCATTCCTTAAGTAAAGCTTGAGCTTCAATTTCGGCGTCGTTCTGTAATTGCACACGGGTCGAGTTGTTCTTCATCACTTCCCGCACCATGCTTCGCGCCTTTGCGGCATCTTCTAAAAGAAAAATATCAATAGGCAAAACACCCGACTCCATGCGGGAAAGCGCATTGAGCTTAGGCGCAAAGCGAATCGCCACATCCTGACTGGTTAACGGACGATCCACCAGATCCAACTCTTCAAGTAACGCTCGAAGTCCCGCTCGTTTGGTCTCTGCAAGTTTTAACAAGCCATGTTTTACCAAAACGCGATTGTCGTCCACCAAAGGAACCATATCGGTCAATGTGCCGATTGTGAAATAATCCAGAACTTCTTTTAAATCCCAATTGTTTTTAGGCAGTTGAGCATGATCTTGAAAGTAACGTTTTAGACCACGCAAAAGATAGAAAGCAACACCGGCACCGCAAAGATATCCTAAGCCTGACGGACAATCCCCCTGGTTCGGATTCACCACAACATAGGCGTCGGGAATCGTGTCAGCGGGAAGATGGTGATCTGTAAGGATCACATCAATACCCAACTCTTTAGCCCGGTTCACCGCCGCATGAGCCGTAATCCCTACGTCCACCGTAATTATGACAGTAACACCTTGCTTGTGCAGTTCTTCTACTGCCGCGACGTGAAAACCATAACCTTCGGATAACCGCTTAGGTTGGTAATGCAAGACCTCGGGAAATCCCAAAGCCAGCATCCCTGTTTTAAGCAAAGCCAAACCCGAAGTTCCATCCAGATCGAAGTCAGCATAAATGCAGATTTTTTCTTTATTAAGATAAGCCTGACCTAGACGCTCAAGAGCTTGAGACATCCCCTTTAACAAAAGAGGATCTTTCAAATCAGCGAGCTTCGGGAAAAGAAGCTTCTCCACTTCTGGAGAAGCCGCGAACCCCCGAGCCGCTAAGATCTTACCGATAAGAGGCGGCCACTGCCCTTCAACCATGGAGGGCACTTCAGCTTCTATCGTTAAATCACGCGGCTTCCATAAAGGGTTCATTCCGTCCTTACTTCTTACGCTCTGGCTTTTTTAAGATTCAACTTTTCCATCAAAAGCACCAGCGGAGCTGCTACGTAGATAGAAGAGTACGTACCGAAGAAGATCCCCACACACATCGCGAAGGCAATGTCTTCAACTGTACCGTCGGCAAAAACGTACAAACAGATCGCAGAAATGAATGTCGTGCCTGAAGTGATCAGGGTACGAACCAACATTTCATTGATAGATCTATTGATAACGAATCCGAATCCTTTTTCGTGGTGATGACCTTCGATTTCACGGATACGGTCAAAAACCACGATCGTATCATTCAGCGAGAAGCCGATCAAAGTCATGATCGCCGCCAAAATAGCCACGTTCACTTCTTTACCTACGGCCACGAAAACCGCCAAAGTGATCACCGCATCATGGAATAGACACAAAACCGCACCAGGAGCGAATTTGTAGTCAAAGCGAAGCGCCACGTAAATCAAGATAACCAACAAACAGTAGAAAACTGCCAGAAGGCCATTACGTTTAAGCTCCGCCCCTACCTGAGGACCCACAGTATCAACACGACGAATGTCAGGCTCAGCCGAAGCAAACTTCGTTGTGATCACACCACGAATCTGCGTCAAATCCGCATTAAGGATTTCATTCGTTTCTTTATCGGTTTTACCCGTGCGGCCTTGGAAACGAACGATGTATTCATTTCCCTCGCCGAAAGATTGAACTCCCACTTCGCCCAACTTCAGATCATCGATAGATTTACGAAGATCCTCAATTGTCACAGCCTGCGCAAACTTCACCTGAATTTCTGTTCCACCCTTGAAGTCGATACCGTAGTTGATACCGTTCACAGCAAGATAAATCAGAGAAGCAATTGTTAAAAATAGAGAAATGCCCCCAAACAACCAGGCTTTTCCAACAAAATCAAAACGTCCGAAAGAATCATTTTTAATAGTCATGCTGCACCTTCTACACTGCCAACTTTTTCACTTTAAATTTGTGAACCAAAAGATCCACGATGACTTTCGATACGAATACGTTTGCGAACATAGAAGTCACAATACCGATCAAAAGAGTCACAGCGAAACCACGCACCGGACCTGTACCGAAGTACAACAAAACCACAGCTGTTGCCGCCGTTGTAACGTTGGCGTCAATGATCGCCGACATCGCACGATGATAACCTTCTTTCACCGCCACAGTAATTCCGTGACCTAAACGAAGCTCTTCTTTGATACGCTCATTAATCAGAACGTTGGCGTCAACCGCAAAACCCACAGTCAGAGCAATACCGGCGATCCCCGGCAAAGTCAGAGTAAAACCCATGCTCGTCATCAAGGCGAACAAAGAAAGAATATTCACACCCAATGCAACACTCGCAACAACGCCCATTGCTCGGTAGTAAACCAACATGAAAATAACGATGATAGCGGCGCCGACATAGGATCCCAGCTTCGCTTTATCAATCGCATCCGCACCCAAAGTAGGTCCAACACGACGCTCTTCCAATTGCTCCAAAGAAGCTGGCAAAGCACCCGCGCGAAGGGCGGTGGAAATCATCTTCGCTTCATCCATCATTCCATTACGGTCACGGCCACCACCCAAAGTGATCACCGCCTGACCGCCAGCAATACGATCACGAATGCTTGGTGCTGATTTAACAACTTTATCCAAAACAATCGCCATCTGTCTGTTGACGTTATTGCCAGTCAGGTCCGCGAACTTTGTCGCCCCCGCTGAGTTGAAATGCAATGATACTTGAGGAGCCCCGTATTGATCGTAACCCACAAATGCGTCATCCAAAGCATTGCCGCCTAAATCCGTGTCCGTTTTTAGAAGGAATGGGATCGCACCGGCTTCCATCGTCGTCGCATTCGCTGATTTTTCGAAATAGATCACCGATTTTTCCGGCAATTTGGCAGCCAAGTCCGCATTGAGCTTGGTGACGTAGTCGGAATACTTCATGGTCGTCATGTTATAATTTCCAGCTTTTTCCGCATCTGCGATCATCGCTTGAAGCTCTTGCTGGGACTTTTCATTAGACACGATCATGAAATCCAATTTCGCCGTTGTATTGATCAACTGCTTCGCTTTTTCCGCATCCGCCATACCCGGAAGCTGAATCAGAATGCGATTAGAACCTTGCTGAGAAATAGACGGTTCTGCCACACCGAATTCATCGATACGGTTACGGATAGTTTCAATGGCCTGCTGAATGACGCGATTTTTGTAGTCATTCAAATAAGCATCGAAGTAACGAGTTGTGATCGACGTGTCTGTTGAGTTCATAACCTGCAGAACAGTCGAGTACTTTTCTGATAAGAACTTTTCCACAGCTGCCTTACCAGCTGCATCGTTCACATCAATAGTTAGCTCACCCAAGTTAGGATTTGCAGATTTCACATCTTTGAAAGCGACATTTTCTTTTTGCATGTCTGCTTTCATCGAAGTGATCAGGCGGTTTGTACTTTCAGAAACAACGCCATCCACGTCCACGCCCATCACCAGGTGCAAACCACCCTGGATGTCCAAACCGTAGTTCAGCTTTTGTTTTGAAGGCCACCAAGCCTTTTCACCGAAATTAATAACATTTGGGAGTACCCAAACGATGGCTGCCGCCACGCCAAGTGCTGCGAGAATAGATCTCCAACGAAGTCCTTCCATTATTTCTTTTCCTCTGCTGTTGCTGCCTTCTGAGATGTTGCAATCTGACTGCGAAGCATTTTTACTTTCACACCGTCAGCGATTTCCAAAGTAACGAATTGATCCGTGATGCCTTCCACGCGACCCAAGATGCCAGATGACGTGACCACTTCATCGCCACGTTTTACTTCCGACAAAAACTTCTGATGATCCTTTTGTCTTTTGGCTTGAGGGCGGATGATGAGGAAATAGAAAATAACGAAGATGAAGATAAATGGCACAAACATTTCAAAGGCTGAGGGTTGAGTGCCTGTTGCTGTCTGCGCATGAGCTGTTGATGCAAGAAGTCCAAATAACATGATTCCTCCAAGTTAATAACTGACAGTAAAATTCAGCATTATTCTTGAGAAGAATCAATATTTTAGTCGAGGGAGCTCGCAGATAAGGTTTTTCTGCGTTGCCGCGTCGAAGCGGCTAGCTGTCCTTCTTTGCGAATCGCGTCAAGCAGTCGTTGCGATACTCTTCCCAACGGCCTTCTTCAATGGCCTTACGGGCACGCTCCATCAATTTCATATAGAAATAAATATTGTGAATCGTGTTCAAGCGCGAGCCTAAAATCTCACCACTCAGGAATAAGTGGCGCAAATACGATTTGCTGTAATTGCGACAAGTATAACAATCACATTCAGGATCCAGAGGCGATGGGTCCTCACGGTACTCGCTGCGTTTGATACTGACCTTCCCCCGCCAAGTGAAGATGGTTCCGTTACGTGCCACTCTTGTAGGCATAACGCAGTCAAACATGTCGATGCCTGAATCTATAGCAATAATAAGATCCGTAGGCGTCCCCACTCCCATCAAATAGCGTGGCTTATTGGCTGGCATTTTGGGCGCGACATGCGGCAGAAGCTCATGCATCAGGTGAATGGGTTCTCCCACACTGAAACCACCCAAAGCGTAGCCCGGCAGGTCCACAGAGCAAATCTGTTCCATGCTTTTCAGACGATGCTTCAGACTGAGGCCGCCTTGCACGATCCCGAACAACAAACTTTCTTTACGAACCATGGCATCACGCGAACGCAACAACCAACGATAGGTCAAGGCCATGGACTTATCGATCTCTTCTTCCGTTGCCGGATACTGAAGACATTCGTCAAAGGCCATGATGATATCAGAGCCCAGATCCATCTGGATCTCCATGCTCTTTTCAGGGGAAATAAAGTGTTTGGCACCATCCAGATGCGAACGAAATTCCACACCCTCTTCGGACATGTTGCGCAACTGAGACAAAGAGAAAACTTGAAATCCACCAGAGTCCGTCAGAATCGGGCCATGCCAATTCATAAACTTATGCAGACCACCCATCTTCGCGATGGTTTTTTCTCCGGGACGTAAATGCAAATGATAGGTGTTGCCCAGAACCACCTGAGTTCCGCACTCTTTCAGCTCTTCCGGAGTCATCGCCTTCACCGTAGCCTTGGTACCGACCGCCATAAAGACCGGCGTTTGCACCGGGCCATGAGCTGTCATAAGGGTCGCGCGACGTGCGTTTCCGGCCGTATGATGAACTTTGAATTCGCCTGTGGTCATGGTTTTGTTTCCGTCTAACATTTAATCCTCAATTGGCAGGGGCTCCGGCTTGTCGTCTCTTGTCCAACAAGAAAGGTCTCCGTAAGAAAAGAGCCGGAACTTTCTCTCAATAGCCCAGTGATAGCAAGCTTTTACTGTTTCCAGGGAAGAAAATCCAGCGACCAGGGCTAAGAGCGTGGACTGGGGCTGATGAAAGTTCGTTAACAGGCGATCGACGACTTTAAACTGATATCCTGACTGAATAAGAAGCTTCGTAAATCCGCGAAATCCCTCTGAAGAATTTCCCTGCAATAAACCTTGCGCGGCACTTTCCAGCGAACGGGTCGTGGTCGTCCCCAAAGACCAGACTTTGCCGCCCTTTTTACGAGTGTTGTTCACGACTTCCCAAGTGGCTGCCGGGATCTCTACATATTCTTCGTGCATATCATGGTCGTTCAGATCTTCGGCGGTCACCGGCAAAAAGGTGCCCAAGCCCACGTGCAAAGTGACCTCGCCAATGACGACACCCTGGGCTTTTAAGGTTTCCATGTCTTGCGCAGAAAAGTGCAAACTTGCGGTCGGCGCCGCAAAACTTCCTGGAGATTTTGCCCAGGCGGTTTGATACCAAGACTCATCCGCCTCGACCGTGTGACGTTGATCCCGGGCTTTTTGAATGTAAGGAGGCAAAGGCAGTTCGGCGACTTTCTGAAAGTAGTCTTCTTGGACCTCTTGGCTGAGGCGCACTTTTTGCGGGCGACCTTTTTCAAGCAAAGTCATACTCAGTCCCAAAGGCAGCTCTAAGACCGCTCCGACTTTGTATTTTTTTGAAGGGAATAAAACTTCCCACTCCAAAGCCTGAAGCTGCTTGAGAAAAAGAATTTCTACATCTCCTGCAAATACGCGACGCTTTAACACCCGCGTATTATTAACAACCAGCACATCGCCGGCGGGAATGCGCGCCATCAGATCCTGCAAGGAAATTTCTTGCGGTCTGCCGTGCCCAACCCACATCACGCGGGATGGCCTTTGCGGAGACGTCGCGATCAACTCTTCGGGAAAGGTGTAATCTAAATCTGCCAATTTCATGAGCCCCGTTAAATACCACATTTTTAAGGGGGCCGCTTCTTTTTTGTACTTCAGCGCGGCATTCGCTGCAGCGAAGTACAAAAAAAGGTAGGATGTTTTTATGAGTGCGGGTCCTTTATTGCTTATCGGTTCGGCTTTTTTGCATGCGGGCTGGAATGCCCTGGCCAAAAACTCGAACGACAAAGAAAGCTTTCTATTTTTAACGATTTTACTTTCAGGAATTTTCACATTTCTGACCGTCCTTATCTTCGGCCACATGGAATACCCCAATAAAATCGTAATAACTCTGGGAGTTGTTTCCGGAATATTTGAGGGACTGTATTTTTTAACTTTAGCAAAAGCTCTGCGCGCCACCAGCCTGGGAAAGTCTTATAGTATTATGCGCGGAGGAGCGATGATCGTGGTCTGGATTGTCTCGACTCTCTTTCTTCACGAACAAGCGGCGGCCGTACAATATCTCGGGGCCTTCATTATTTTTTCCGGCATCATTGCCATGAACTTAGCGGGAAAGCAGGCTGAGGACGCCTTCTTCGACAAGCAGGACATGTGGTCCTATCTCAGTGCTATTTTTATTGCGGGTTATCATCTTACTTACCATCAAGCCTTGGAACAAGGCGCGGAACCGCGCACTCTCTTTTTTATTGCCATGGTGATATCTTTGCCCTTTTTATTTTGGAGTCTTCGTCAGAACCCGTTCACAAGAATAAAATCGACACTGCAAACTCAGGGCGGGACAGTTTTAGCGACGGGCGCTGGCGCCACGGCCTCGTTTTTGATCTTTCTTTATGGTTTAAAAGTCTCGGCTCCTGGCTTTGCCATTTCATTGCGAAACACATCCATTTTTTTTGCTGTCGTCTTTTCGTACTTCCTAAAAGAAGCTCTGACGAAAAAACAAATACTCAGCGCCTGTGCCATCGGCATCGGCGCCTTTCTTCTAAGTTTGTAAGAGCCTTTTTACAATGTCAGCGGCAGCGATATACTTACGACGCCCAACTTGTTTTTTAATTTATTGTCGATCTCGCCGGAAAGCGGGCCGGCTTTTTCTATATTCGTGTCGTCGTATTCCAAATCCATGTACTCGACGTTAAGACTGACCATGAAAATTTTGAATCCAAGTCCGACCTTGGGGCCTTTGGCTCCCGTAAATTTCACATCCAGGCCACCGCTTTCGTCAGGATCCAGTTCGCCGCCAAAAATATACCCGCCCCAGATGCGCAAGCCGATGTGAGGCATCTGCCCGCCCAGAATCATACCGTATAAAGTCGACTTTGCATCGGCATCATAATCCGACGCTGAGTTTTCAAATTTTGGTTGCGAGTACGCACCATCCAATCCCACAAAAAAGGCAGATTCGTAGTGGAAACCCAGCTTGAGGTTCGCCCCCAACCCCTTCGTGTTTCCCGTAGAATCCCCCAAGGGCGTCGGCCACTCCAATTCATTATCTCCCTTTTCATAAGTGATGCCCGGCTCGATGTAAAATCCAGCATAAGCGTGAGTGGACACGAAGAATCCAAACACCAGCAATAAAATACTCAGATTTCTCATGGGGGACCTCCTTCACAGGTTTTTGCGAAACCTACTCCATGTAAACCATAATCACAGCCTTAGAGGCTTTGGCCTTCTGGCCGAAAAATCCGGTTTCGTCTTGAGTTTTTGGCGCGGAACCACTTTGCTCAAGCGCTGTTTTGGTTTTTTCGGTGGGCGTTTTAAAGAACTTCTGAAGTGCGTTGGGTCTTTCGGTCATGTTGTACGTATTGATGTCATTGACAGCGAGTTCTTTTTTTACAAATGCTTTGATGTTTTCACCGCGCTTTTTGGCAAGATCAATATCGGACTTTGAAGCCTTGGTGTCCTTCGCGGGATATTCACGGTCGGCCCAGGCCGCCACTTTTAGTTCGTCGATCTTGCCGCTTTCTTTCGCAGATTTAATCAAACCACGAATTTCTTCTTTCGCAGAGTCATTTAAGGCCGCTTGACCTTCGTCAAACGAAATTTCTGTCACCATCGCGGCGCCCAGATTTTTAGAAGCTGTTTCCGTTTCAGAGTCCACAGCGGCTGCAGCCTTCATTGAAACCAAAGAGAGAAATGCGAAACCTACGGCGACTTTGTTGATTATTTTCATCGAAAACTTCCTTTCCTTGATAATCAGAGAAGGCCCCACCACGGGGCCCCGTCTGTTTAAACTAAATTAATGCCTAACGTTTGTCTGAGCGTGAGCCGCCCATATTCTGACCCTGGTTTTGATTCGAACCTGAGGATCCTCTTTGACTTCCGGAGTTTGATCCCTGTTGGTTGGATTGACTGGTTTGGTTGGGATTTCGGGATTGGTTCCCCTGTTGTTGATTTGATCCTCCTTGCGGATTTCTGGACCCTTCCCCGAATTTGAGGGGTTGATTGGAATTTCCGGTTTGGGAACCGAAGTGTTGCGTGTTTTGTGCTCCATGAGTAGGACCTCGTTGTTCGGGATTGTTAGAAGGCGTCATGCTTTCTCCTTTTTTGTTTTAGTGCAATCACAGGAAGAGCGACTGCACATTCTGTAAAGCAGGAATCGGACCAAGAAGAAAAGACAGTGAGATCGAATAAAAAAGAGACGAAAGATTTTCTGCCTAGGGACGGCCCATCTTGCCCCACAGCTTAAGGGGAATAATTCCGCCTGGGCCGCCTACGAATGACAAAAAGAAAACGCTATTCAGTGATGGCCATCACAATGGACTTTGAAGCCTTCGACGGCGTTTTGACAGCGGTGTCGGTTGTCGGCACACCCGCAACTTCCAAAGATTTTTTCACGCGTGCATCTGCGGTATTAAACATTTCCTGCAAAGCATTGGGTCGTTCCGCCATGCTGTAAGTTTCAACATCAACACCTTTGCTCGCGGCCTCGATATATCTGCGGATCGCCGTATTTCTTTTTTTAACCAGTTCCACCTCGGCCTTTGATAGCTTTTCGGTGTGGGTGGAAGGATATTCCGAATCGCCCCAGGTGATCACCTTAAACTCTTTCACATCACCACGCTTCTTCGCCTGATTTACCACCTGCAGAATATTCTTCTTCATGCCTTCTGATAACGTGGCCGAACCTTTTTTAAACGCAAACTCGGTCACATAGGAGGACTCTTCTTCGGCTGCCACTTGTTTGGCCTCAATACTGGGCCCTGGGGCAGCAGCGGTTTTTTCCGCCTCTTTTTTTTCTTCAGTGGCACAACCAAAAACAAAGGTCGATACTAAACACAGAGACATCAGCTTCACGTTCATAACTCACTCCTATTTTCCTTTTGGGTTTCTATCCATTTGATATTTGTTTTCAAGACCGGTGGGAAGTTCCTTGGTGTAGCCATGCTCCAAAGCGCTTTTCACAATGCCAGCCTTGTCCAAATTCAGTGTTCCTTTTTCATATGAAAAGTTCACTCTCGTCGCGACCGTTTTGTCAGATTTTCTGCTAAAGATCAAATTGGCCAGTTCTCCCGAGATTTCAATCCCGAAATGTTTGACTCCTTGAAAGTCTTTTTTATTCCCCACGGCCTGCATATTTTTAATAAAGGGTTTTGCATACCCCTGAAGCGCATTATCTGCTCCCTTCACTTCCGCATAGACATCCATTTTTCCGCTTTTGAAACTCAAGGGCAGTTTATGGGTCAGAAAAGGATTCAAAGAGGTGATATCAAATTCTTTCACCTCAAATGAAAGGAGCCACTCCGCCGGGACCTTCCACTGATTCACTTCCCCCACGGCGTACATGGTCGCAGAGTCTTGCAGAACCGCCTTGATCTTAGCTAACGTGATCGGGTCCTTCTCTGTCGCGGTGGCGTTGCTCACCCGACCTTCCATTTGTGTGACCTTGATCTTCAGCTCTTCCGGCAGCCCTTTGACATCGGCGATAGACACCTCCGAGTTTTTAATCTCAATACTGGAGATACGAATCGGCAAAACCTTCTTACCAAGTTTTTGCGTGTCTTTGACAGATTGTTCTGCGTTCTTTTTGACGGCCTCCATAAGTTGATTGCTCAACTCCAACTGTAAGCCTTCGATCACCATATCCGTGCGAAGATTTCCATGGAGCAGATCGCGCCACGCTAAAGAGACATCAACATATTCAACCTTTAAAAACCGAAAGGAAGGATCTTTAACTTTAGCTTCAATTCCCTCCAGACGATAGGCGCCGCGCAGAAAACTTAAACTGAGATCGTCGGCGCGAATCAAAAACACTTTTGAAAAATCCCCAAGAAATATATTGAGCGGATATAAAATAAGGTAAGGAAGCGCGATACGAAAAGCGACGAGCAAAAAAAGAAGAATGATGAGTGTGCGTTTTTTCAAACCGGCCTCCGGAATCGATGAGCTTAAAAGAAAAGACCCCCTCGGATTCGAGGGGGTCTTCGAGGGAAACAGACTCAAAACTAAATCTGTTGCGAACGATTTTTTTCGCTGGCTCGTTCATCCGCCGTTTTTTGACTGACTTCAGAGGAGCTGGAAATATCTTTGGCTCCACAGGTCTCAAGAATTCTTTCCGCTTTTTCTTCCCAATCCGAATCATCAACATGAACGGAAAGAAGGATGCCGCCTTCTTTCACAAATTTTTCATATCTTTTGGCTTCATATTCGGGCATTCCGATTCCCACCAGAGCGCCAGCAATTCCACCCACGGCGCCTCCGACTCCCAATCCCGCCAGAGCGGCCATGATCGGACCCGCGGCAACAAGAGGACCGAAAGCAGGTATGGTCGCAATCGCCCCGATACCGGCTAGCCACCCCAACGTTCCACCGACGACCGCGCCAGTGCCGCTACCGACCGCCGCACCTTCTGGGGCTTTAGTCCCTTTTTCATGCGCGAAGGTGGCTGTATCCCCTTTATCGGGCATCAGAACAGAGACGTCCTCGGGACGGAAGCCTTCTACCTTTAAGCTGCTCACGCAGCTTTCCAGACCTGAACGATTTTGAAAAATACCAAACACCACTTTTCTACCTTGTTTAGGCATAACGACCTCCTTGATTTTACAATCTAATAATTTGAAACTTCAGTTTGATTATCTACATTCCTAGCGCCCTGAACCCGCCCAGCCAGTTCTTCAACGCGCGCTTTTTCCTGATTTGTCGCCACGGCACCCTTCAAAGTAATATTTCCGTTTTCAGATATAACTGTAATATTTTTTGCGCGCACAGAAAGTCCAGGGTCATTCACCAGTTGCTGGCGCACTCGGCGTGTCAGATCGGTGTCTGACTGACCCATGGAGGCTTGATCCATGGCTGTCACCCCTGCGGCACCTCCGACAGCTCCTGCACCATAAGAGTTACGGCGTCCCGATGATGAAGACGAAGACATGCCAGATGGTTCCCGGCTGGTTTCAGAGTTTCGCATCGATCGATCATAATTGCTTTCCCTTGCAGATCGACTTGACGAACCCCTGTTCGTGCCATTGGCTTCCCTGTCTAAAGAACTTCCCAGAGACTTGGTTGCCAGCTCCGTGTCTGTCATGTTTTCCCCAATAGCGAACGCCAAAGAAGAACTCAGTCCCACCGCAAGTATTGTGATAATACTTTTTTTCATAATGACCTCCAGTTTTTGATTCTCGTTTTTTTTGCGACCGCTTTAATCATAAGACAAGATGAAAACTCACTCACCGTGTTTGATAGCATCATCTACGGACAAAGCTCTGACGAATGTCACTAGTCGTTCAAAAATGTAATGTGTTTCAAAAAGATTTCTATTTCATGCTGAGACTTGAATTTCCAACTCCAGGAGGAACACGATGGCACAGCAACCCCGAAGTTCACATGGACGTAAGCAAGAAAACCGTCCCCGCCGAATTGATGAGCGCGAGGACTGGTATGAGCGCGACCCCATGGATGAAAGATCCGGTTACAGAAATGATCCGCCGTTTTCAGAGGAACGTCAGACTTTGCGTCGCGATGACCGCTCTGAATATTCGCGCCCGACCGACTATTATCAAAAAAGAAGCTACGATTCGTCCTACGACTACACCGGCCGGGCCTATCCGCGACCACGTTATCAGGGCTCATCGGAATACCGCGAAGAACTGGACAAGGCGTATCGGCAAAACTATGGCGAATACAACCCCGCTTCGGCAGCCTATGCTCCCTCATCGGGCTTTATCGGGTCTTCTTCGTCATCAAGCTATTTCACCAACCAGCAAGAGTCCGCAACGCAAGGACAGTATTATGGCAAAGGTCCCCGCGGCTTCACACGCACCGATGAGCGCATCAAAGAGGAGGTTTGTGAAGGACTCACGCGCCACGGACTTATCGACGCCCAAGATATTGAAGTGGATGTGGACAACGGCATCGTCACTTTGGCCGGCACCGTGCCCGAACGTAAAATGAAACATCTTGCAGAAGACTGCGCAGAAAGCTGTTTGGGAGTCAAAGACATCGTCAACAACATTCGCGTAAAAAAAGAAGCTGAAGAAGACAGCCTTCCCGCCTCACCGTCCATCGAAAAAACGACCTCCAAAAAAGGCCGAACCACCCCACGACATTAAAAACGAATTAAGGAGATAGAAATGGCACAATCACTTAAAGGAAAAAATATCGCAATTCTCGCTACCGATGGTTTTGAAGAATCCGAATTGTTCGAACCCAAAAAAGCTTTAGATGAAGCCGGAGCCAAAACCACGATCATCTCGTTGCAGGAAGGAAAAATCAAAGCCTGGGCGAAAACGGATTGGGGAAAAAGCATTGACGTGAATGTGACCGTCGAAAAAGCCCGTCCTGAAGACTACGATGGTTTGATGCTACCAGGGGGCGTGATGAATCCCGACAAACTTCGCAATGACAAAAAAGCCGTCGAGTTCACAAAGAAGTTCGCAGAATCGGGAAAACCCATTGCCGCGATTTGCCACGGGCCTCAACTTCTTATCGAAGCCGGCACTGTGAAAGGCCGCCGCATGACATCTTATTCTTCGGTCAAAACCGACTTGAAAAACGCCGGCGCGAACTGGCAGGACGAAGAAGTCGTCACCGACAATGGCTTGGTCACAAGTCGTGGTCCCGATGATATTCCGGCCTTCAATCGAAAAATGATCGAGGAATTTGCGGAAGGCCGACACATGCAGCGTCCCGGAATTGATGCCTCGATTTAAATTTGTTATTTTACATTTCCGATAAAAGCTCTCTTCAGATATGGAGAGAGCTTTTATTTTTCCAACCCTAAGTGGAGTTTGTCGGAGGATTTCTAGGAAGGACGACCAAAGAGCGAGACAATAAAACCTGCAATAGGAATCAAGGAGGTTTTTATGAAAACTCTACTTGTTATCGCACTGACTAGCCTCTTTGCAGCTAGTACGGGAATGGGACAGATGACAACGTCACCCAGCTCGACGGGCACTACGTCGGGAGCAACAACGGGTTCTTCCACCACCAGCACGACAAATACAGGTTCGACATTGGATAACTCTACGTCCAGCGTGAGTGGCGCGCCCACAGGACCCCAAGGTCTGCCTCCCGCAACCAGTCCACAAACTTCACAAAACACTTTGCAACCGGGACAAAGTGAACTGGAACGCTCGCAACTAGAAATGCAAAGAACTATGGAAGAAAACCAACGGGATTTGCAAAACCAAACAACCCCAGCAAGTCCCTCGACAACAACACCCTCCTCAACACCCGGTGGTACCAGCACCTTCTAAGGAGTGAAAATGCCCTGAGACTTTGGCTCCAGGGCATTTTTTATACTTTTAAATCTTTTTCGAAGTAGTCACACAAAGAATCAACCACAGACTCTAAAGACTGGTTTTGCGCAAAGACCTCGCGCTGTTCCTGATAACTGGGCGAGGCCATGTCTTTTTCGACCATATCTTGAAGATATTGTTCATAGCGCATGGCTGCCGCGTCCTCTTTCATTTCCGAAATCAGATCCAATATATCTTGGCGCACGGACTTGGTGTTTCCCTCGTTATCAATCAGAACTTCTGCGTCCAAACCATAGCGAGAAGCTCGCCACTTGTTTTCACGGATCAACCAATCCTGCGGTGTGGGTCGTTGTTGATTACTATCTAATCTTTTTTCCAGATAGCGCGCTAACAAGTGAATGAAAGAAACCAGGCGAGAGGTGCGGCGAATGCCTGGCAGACCATCACAAATACGGATCTCGAGTGTCCCATAGTGAGGACTCGGCCGAAGATCCCACCACACGTCTTTGAAGCTCTCAATACTGCGACTCTTAGTCAGTTTATAAATGATGCTTTCAAAATCCGCCCACGTCTCGACTTTGCAGGGGTGCCCCCCGGCGGGATGCGATTCAAAAATAGTGATGCGCGAAGAAGCGAGGCCAGTATCTCGTCCCGACCAATAAGGTGAACTTGCCGACAACGCCAGGAGATGGGGCAGATAGTACAAAAACTCATTCATCATCTGAATGCAGCGGTCGCCATCTTTCATGCCAATATGGACATGCAACCCATAGATCATCAGCCGTCGGGCAATATGTTGGTTGCGCTCAATAATATATTCGTAGCGCTCGGAAGGATAATAAATCCGATCCTGCCACCGGGCAAAAGGATGCGTGCCATTGGAGGAAATGCGTGCCCCCGCCTTCTGGCAAATGCGATGCAACTCACGAGAGGAAAGCAAAAGTGTTTCTTCCACCTCTTGAACATTGCGACAAATAGGCGTGTCGATTTCCAACATACTTTGGAAAATCTCGGGCTTTAAGTGCGGCCCCGGCAACGACCACTCATCTAGAATTTCTGGAGAAATCGGATAAAGATCACGCGTCTGGGGATTGATGATTTGCAATTCAACTTCCACCCCTAACGTCAGAGATTCCGATTTTCCGAAGGCAATATTTGGTATCGTCATAATTTCACCCTACGGGAAAGATTCTTGTTAGGGCAAATTTATATCGACAAAAACGAATGATAACGCTCTGCTCGCGTTAAATTAGACCTCGGTCTAATTTTTAAATCAGAATATCTGTTAGTTCGCGACTGTCCATTTTTTTGACGAACGATTCTATTTTTCAAATCCGAGCTCCCCTTCTTTCCAAAATTGGAAAAACCGATAAATTCTAACGGCACAAAATAATCCAAAGTTATAAAAAGGCGGTTCCCGTGAAAAAGTTGAAAACATGGTTGTTCGTCGCTCTTTCGTCGATACTTTTCTTTGCGACAACAAGTCATGCGGCCCTGAATCGTGCCGATCTTGGTAGTCTTTCTGCCGGCGTCTACAAAATTGATTTGGGCGATGATTATCAGGTGACAGTACAGATCAATAAAAAATTAGCTGTGACATTGTTGGCAACGGATATTGAATTAGAACCAGCCCTGGCGTCGCACACCCCTTCGCTGAAATCTTTGGCTGGCGGACCTGATGGACTTCCATTTCTTCAAGTTTACGTCATCCTGGGAAGTGACGAAGATACCACGACCTACATCATTCGTCTTTTCCCCAAACAGGACGCTGAAGACCGTGCTTCCCTGGAACTGGTCGATGTCGTGAAGACCGTGAACGACGGCCCCAATTCCTATACAGATGTCACCGTATTGAAAGACGCGAAAATACAAAAACTGAAATAGCAACGAGCCCCCGCTCCTCCGCCGAATCAAGGCGACGCCGTCGAAAAAGAAACACTGAAAAAACACATCCCTTCTACCGCCATCGTGGTGGTAGAACCTGGATTGCTTAGTTTATCAAAAAACTTTAACCTGACATCGCGGTCACTTATGCAAGAACAAATATCTAAAGGAGAGCTTATGAGCTACGTGGACGGATATCTCATTCCTGTGAAAAAGACCAAAATCAATGCCTACAAAAAAATGGCAAAGCTTGGCTGCAAAATATGGATGGAGCACGGAGCTCTGCAATACTTCGAATGCGTTGGGGCCAATCTTAAAAGCCCGTGGGGTACCCCTTTTGCAAAAGTCTATAAATTGAAAGCGAATGAAACCTTGATTTTTGCGTTTATCATTTACAAAAACAAAGCCCATCGCAACAAGGTCGTCAAAAAAGTCTACGCGGATCCGCGCATGCAGGCACAAAACGGCGAGATGCCTTTTGATATGAAACGGTTTTCAGTAGGAGAATTTAAAGCGGTTGTGGAAGCTTAGTAACGTTGCTTTCAGCGGGCCTTGCCGAAAAATTGGGTCCGACGGATCTTCTTAAAGCCTCATCTGTGCTGATATCATAAAGTATAGACCTCTCCTAGAGGGTTGTCAAAAAAAACCGTACTGTTGGGCTCTTTATTTTCACCCCATTGAATTTCTCTTCCCTTTTTTATAAAGCCTTCCCACCATCAAGGTGGAGGCGCCGATGACCAAATCGCTGACACTGAAAGCAGATTCCCAAAGTTTATTAACGCAACTCATTGCCAATGCAGATCTGGTTCGCGATATTCAGAACCTTGATTCAGGGGTTGTTAAAAAAATTATTCAGCAGATCGGCTTAGAGGACGCGGGCGAATTTCTAATGCTCGTCAGTTCAGAACAACTTCACGATGCTATGGAACAAGATATCTGGTTAAGCCCAAAGCAGGGCGCTGACGAACAGCTCAACTCTGAGCGTTTCCTCACCTGGCTAGAAATTCTTTTAGAGATTGGCGCCTCTTTCGCCGTCGAAAAAATCGCGGAAATGGACGAAGATCTTCTTTGCGCCGTGCTCGCAGAAAAGATTTTGGCTATCGAAAACGATGAGCTGGCCTTGATGGCCCAGGAAGCCGATGAAGACGAACACAGTAAAAACCGCTACCTGGAAAAAGCCCTGGAAAGCGTTCACAATATGGACCTGGGTGAATATGTCATTATGGCTAAATCCGCCCAGCATTGGGACACGATCTCGCATCTTTTAATAGCTATGCAAAAAGAGCATCAGGATATTTTAGATCGTCTTCTTTCGCGCCTACAAAGAATCAGCCTGGAGGAGATTGATGACTCGGACGGACTTTATGAACTTCTGAGCGAAGGTGAAGTGATCACAGGTGATGTCACCGCTAAACGCAGCGAGCGCCGTGAAGAGCAAGGTTTTGTTACCGCCTCAACGTCCACAGCATTCTTAAAAATGATCGAACAAAGCACGCTGGCAGAGCTGCAGTCTGAGAAGGAGCAGGATCACATCACTAAAATGTACTTTCGCAACCTTAAGCCTGGTAAACCTCAGGGGGTTAAAACGATTTCGCCAAATCTTCTACAAATCCTC
This sequence comes from Bdellovibrio sp. ArHS, assembly GCF_000786105.1. NCBI lineage: Bacteria > Pseudomonadati > Bdellovibrionota > Bdellovibrionia > Bdellovibrionales > Pseudobdellovibrionaceae > Bdellovibrio > Bdellovibrio sp. ArHS. Next base: position 45,333 of record NZ_JTEV01000004.1, on the reverse strand, counting down.
AAAATGCACAGCCTTCACGCGGAAACAAGTTCAACTCCTTTGCAGCTATCTTCGGCCAAAGAAAGATCGGCTATTCGAAACTATCTCACCGAACTGCGGACGAGCAACCAAGAGCTTTTTCAGAAAAAACTTGGCGAGCTGAACTATCTGGCGAATATTTTAATGACCGGATATCAGCATCGAAAAGAACCTTTGCGTCCTATTGAAGCCATGGATTTAGCCATATCTGTTTGTGATCGCGGTTTTCAAGTCGCTCAGAGTATGCAAGACGATATCAACGAAGGTGAACTCGTGAAGCTGTTTAAAATCGGCTGGAAGAAATTTAAGAAGTAATTTGCGTTCATAGATTCCACGTTTTTTTTCAGTCCTGACCACCTCGGAGCGAAACACTTTGATGAACCTTCTTGGTAAAGTGGCAAAGGCCCACCAACTCAATACGAACCCCATTGAATAGCCGGAGAATTCATATGAGCTCACTTATTGAAACTCTTAAAGAAGCCCAAAAATATGCCCTGTCCATCGAGCACATTCCCCGAGTTTCTTACCACCACGTGGAATGCGGGTGTTGTCAGCTATGAAGCGGATTTTGTGAATCGAAAAGTCACTTATTACGGAGTTAATGGCGAGTCCTGCGTGGAAGACTATCCGGCCATCGAAATTAAAAAGTAGTTGGAGCCTGGACCGACCCCAGAATGAACAGCAGTTTAAAGCTGTTAGTGGTGCGCGGAGAGGGACTTGAACCCTCACGCTTGCGCATACGCCCCTCAAACGTACGTGTCTACCAATTCCACCATCCGCGCGCGAGACTTAATAAGACCATTGTCATTCCCCAGAGTCAATATATTGCAGTACGCAATAAAATCACGGCCTGGACCTCGAAATGCACACATTTTTAGCAAAAAACTTTAACCTGAATATGTAGCCTACCAGTCCTATGAGTAAGAGCACGGATGCTCTTAAGACGGAAACAAGAAGACGCTAGGATGGCACTGCTTGAATCCGAGGCCAAGGAAGGCCGAATAAAGGAGACGAACTTATGACTGAATTACATGACGTAGCAATGTTCTGTATCTTCTACTCCGGAGTCGTAATGTACGCCCTCTGGATCACAGTGGCCCGCCGCCCCCAAAGGGTGGAAGTGAAGAACAAAAGGGCCTCTTGAAAGTGATTTAAATTCTATGTGTTTTGCGACTCTTCGAAGGTTTGGTGGTTCCCTTCGTGAGTCCGGGGGAGGGATGACCTCCCCCATTTTTTTTGCCAAAGACTTACCCATCCCCATTCTTTTTTACACAATCTTTGCCGTTATAAAGTAAACATCAGGCGCTCTAGTCTAAGCAGAGCGAATTCGTACACCTCTTTTTGAATATTTCCCCTGTCCTTAAAGGGTTTCATTTAAACTGCGCGAACTTAAACCCAACCCTCAAGGAGAATTTCATGAAAATAAAAACAGGTTTCGCCCTTATTTTAACGACTCTATCCGTAAGTGCTGCTTATGCAGAACAGGTCTCTTATTCCAATAACGTCGCTACTTCCGCCAGCGCCCCGGACGGATCTGGCAGTCAGATCACAGAAGGCCAACCCATTTCCGTCAGCAAACACTATAAAAAAATCGTGGATGCCGCTCAAGTCGACGCCGTCGTAGCCCTTCAAAATGGAGAAGTTTCCGATCTTCTGGTTGAGGCGATCACGATCCTTCGCCAAGAAGCCACAACTCAGCAGGTGGTTCTTTCAGACGAAGAAATCATTAAACTTATCGCTAAGGGTCTTTAAGATGAAACACAAGCCCTTCGTTTTAAGGTCCTTTGCATTTTTTGTGATGATCAGCATCTCCGCAAATGCACTTGCCAAACCGAACGAGGGGCTGGTCACTGAAATTTATCATCAGGCGCTGCAAAAACTGCCGCCGATGATGCAAAATACGCTGACCAAAGCTCGCGTGCAAGTCGATCCCTCTTTCAGCGATCCAGATCACATCGCTTATCAAAAAGGAAAGTCCATCTTCGTGGGCAAGACATTTCTTTCCCTCGCCACTTTCTGGGGACAGCGCCGCGCCATCACCGATGCGACGGTCGTTAAGACCACGGGTCTGGACTTCCAAAAGAAATCCTTCCACCACCGCAATGTGGATCAATTTTTAATAGCGACCCTGATTCATGAAGCAGCACATATTTACGATCAAGCTCGGGACTTCACGGCTCTGGAGTCCAATGCGATCGTGAATTGCCTTAACGACGGCGGAACGACGGGCTTAAGCTGTGAGTTGTATAGAAACAGACGTTTCTCGATCTCTGATAGCCATACTTTTTTAAATCTCGTCGGTTGGGTGGCACAAAGTTCTCTGAATCACCGCCGCTTGAACGAGCTTTTGCTTTCTCGCAGCCCCGATCCTTACGAATACTCTAGCCCTCAGGAAGCTTTCGCGGTGAACCTTGAGTACTTTCTGCTTGATCCTGAATATAAATGCCGTCGCCCTTTTCACTACGAATTCTTTAAGTCCCGTTTTGACTGGGCCCCCTTTCCTTCAACAACTTGTCCCGAGTTAAATAATACTGTTTTTGTGACGGACCCATCGTCTTTTAGCAAAACATCAATGGCTCTTGATCCGGAACGACTTTATGCCGTCGATTATTTATTGGCAGGCCCTGGCCCCGAGGTCATGAGCCGTTGGGGGCATGCGATGATCCGATTCATTTTCTGCCCGAAGAACACGCCCCTGCAAGAATCCTGTCGGAATAACACAGCCAATAGCATAGTGCTGAGCTTTCGCGCCCGGGTCGATGAACTATTCATTAACAACGCGATGGGACTGCAGGGAAAATACGACTCCGTCGCCTTTTTCTACCCGATGGCTTCAATCATTACGGAATACAACACCAACGAGCTTCGCGATCTACAAAGTTTCGAAATACCTCTGACGAAAGAACAGAGGAAAAAGTTTCTATCTGCCGCCATTTATTCCCATTGGAATCATCAGGGCCGTTACTACTTCCTGAGCAACAACTGCGCTACCGAAACCCTGAACCTGATGAAATTCGCATTCCCCGAAAATGAGCTGTTACAGGAAGTTTTCGCGACAACGCCAATTTCTTTGGCCGAAACCCTCAAGCAGATCGGCGCAATTCAATCTTTACAGAAGAGGCCGGGATATTCCTACCCGTCCAAACTTCGGGTCTTCAGCGACGCTATAAAAAATCTCAATGAAAAATTAGGGACGTCCTTCCGCTCCCTTGAGGACTATGCTTCTTGGAATGAAACTTCGAAAAGTCGCCACTTCGCCAATCTGCAGTCCTTGCCCCGCATCACCCTGCTGAATCTTTATCTTCTGGAAAACCGTCACTATGCTCTATTGCGCGTCAATACCTGGTCGCAAATTTATCGGTCACTGGAAAAAAACGGCGACGACTTTGTGATAAATGATTCCTATAAAAAAGTGTCTTTACTGAATCGCAACACCTCCACCCCTGGCCTGCTCTTAAGTTCAAAATCCTATGGCATGCCATTGAAGAACGAGGTCGAAGACCTCAATGACAGCGACCTTTGGCCGAGAATTGATGAGGCCTCCCAAGACTTCAAAAGCGCCCGCGAACATCTTCAGTCCAAGTACGCCCCTTTGTTAAACGATGTCGTCGTAGCGGAGCAGCGGCTGCGAGTTTTGCAGGCTCTATTTTAAACTGCGTCTTTGCCCGGACTCATGAAATATTTCCATCGCTTAGATGTAAACACAGCACAGTTTTCAATGCCTCCGCAGAGGTCTTGAGAATTTTTTTCCAGAAGCCCTTCCCAGACGAAACTTAGCTCCCGTTTTCCCGACGAACGCTTTATATCGTTCTGGTCAAAATACATCGAGGTACAAATGAAATTGCAGGTCTTGCTGTCACTTCTAGTGACTGCATCTATTTCTCATGCACAAGAAAACACGCCACCACTCACTTTAGAAGAGGCGGCGAAACTTTACAAACCGACTTACAGAACCAACTTCAGCACAGACATGAGCGCATTCATGCAAAACTCTCCGATCTTTAACGGCTTGGGTTTTGTCTACGTCAATCCCAACGGTGTTTCGCCTAAAATCACCGAGTCCGTGGTTTTTCACACCAACACAGTTAAGGTTCCGGTCACCACGACAACCATCGTAGATGTCCCTTACACCTACACCGTCCCCGTAACGACAACAACGACGGTCACGGTTCCTTATACCTACACAGTTCCGGTAACAACGACTTGGACGACAACTTCCGTCGTACGAACAGAGGTCGTCACCCCCTATTCAGTTACCAACTCAACAGCATCGTACGCCCTCACTTCTGGATGGGCTTCTTCAAGTGTCTCAACGGTGGCTGATGTAACGAACAGCATCCTGGCGAATAGTGCCCAGCTCACCCCTAGTGAATCTCAAAAAATCTTTGGCGGCGACTACGCCAACTATTGGGTGATCCATGGTGCCCCCACCAGTGCTGAAGATGTAAAAGCGGCGTTAGCTTCGTCAGGGACGAAGGCTCCTTGGGACAATGGTGTTATCGATATCTCTGGCTGGACGACCACGGGGGTTCGCAACGCCAATACGACGACAGTTATTTCTAATCCCGCCGACTACGTGGATGGATCTGGAGTTCTTCATCGCGGACGCACGATCACAACGACCACTTATAATGCTGTCGAGGATAGAACAAAAACGAGTGTCGCATTCTGGCAAGATACCAATAGCAACGGTTTGGTTGACGATACCGATACCGTCTATGTCTATACAAACGATCAAATGCTTATGACCGGGGATGCCACTCGCACCGATGTTACAGAAGCCGGTGAACGCGTCACTTACCGTGACGACTTGGTGACGGAAACACATTCTGAAACGCATATGGAAGAGCGTACTGGCACTCGCGAAGAGACAGTCACCGAAACTCATGACGAAGAACGCACGGGAGTTCGTCAAGAAGAGCGCACAGAAACTCACGAAGAAGAAAGAACAGAAACCACACAAGAAGTTGTCCGTAATAAAAAGAACACCTGGAAGTTCAGCTTCTCGCCGATTCTTTCTTTGGACATTCAGACGCCGACTAAAATCACGAGTCTTGATTCCCAGTTTGTGGTCCCAACGGTTTCCCAGGGAACCAGCCGGAAATTTATCGAGCCGGCCTCGGCGACCAAAGGTTTCTTAGTTGAAAAGAAAATGGCTGTGACCGGCGCGATAGGTGGCGCCGTGGTCGCTCAATATTCAGCCTGGAAACCCGGCACCGCTTTAACTTTAGGAATGGCCCCTATTGCTGGAACGGAAAAAACTTATCGCACGATCGTGAAAACCGGCTACGAGGCTGAAAACGTCACCGTGCCTGCTGTTCCCTCGTCATTGTCAGATCTGAAAAAATTGAAAGTCGGCGACACGATCAGCTTCGCTCAAGTGGGTGGCGTGATGTTCTCTGCCGGCGCGGCCTATGTGGCCTTGAATGTCGGTGTCAATTACATCGCGATCGGACAATGGAAAACAGACATCCAAAAAGTGAATGATTCCATTTATTATGTGAATCGCACCGCCGTTAAAATGAATAACTTTGGAGCCTCCATCGGTACGACGTTGACGATTGCTTATTCGGCAAATCAATTTAAATCGACGGACTCGCAATTCAGTTGGGTCTTCAATGCCGCCGATCCTCAGGGCGCCAAAGCCTTGGAAAACTTTGTTTTCAAAGGTATCGCTTTGGATGCGCAAAAACTGGTAAATGCATCGGGCGAAACTGCGGTTCTGGCCGTGACGAAACAGGATAACATTGCCCACGGCGCCTTGCGCACGATCAGCATGGGCGTTCCCTACATCACGACAAGCTGGGGAAAAGGTCGTATTAATCAAACCCAACTTACGCAGTACTTCCCGGACAACACCCTTGGTGACGCCAACTATTCAGTTTACCTGAAGGCTCGCGACAGCCGGATGTTCAACTGGATTGAAAATTCAACAGTCGCGTTTTCTGCGGGCCGTTACAATGTTCGTGACGTGAATACAAACGAGCTTCAGGACTCGGGTTACATGGGGCAGTTCATCGTGTCTTATACTGACACTCACACCAAAGGTTCTGAACTTCAGCGCGTGGTGAACCAACTTGTGGCATTGACGGGAATGCATAAGGAACTTTACGTAGAAGTTCCAAAAATGAACAACCTGGGCTATGGCGCCCTGTCTTTCCAACTGACTTTTGATAAGTCGGCCACGGATTTCTTAATGGCATTGGCAACCGATCGCTCAGCTTCGCGCAAGCTTGAGCGTGATGCGCAAGTCTTCTTAAATGGTTATGTCCGAGGTAATGGCTTTGACCGTAAAAACAACTGGTCTTCGACAGATCCAATCGGTATGTGTGGAACGATCTATGACTACAATATCGATGTCTGTATTGGCCAGGCTCAGGAAGCGACCTTAGCTGCGACGGGCGAGGCTATTGTCAATCTGCGCGACATGAAGGCGGCGTTAGAACGTGGCGATCGCCGTGCCTTCACCACCGCTTACGCTGACTTTGGTAAGTCATTAACGGCAAGTCCTTTCACATTCCAGGCAGTCCTTTCGGCGGCCGTCGCCGGAACTGCGGGTAAGGGTGTTAGCGCCTCTTACAACGTTTCTGGAACTAGAATTAAAAACTATTCTTTGACGCCTTCCTGGGATGCGACTCTTGTCAACGAAATCAATCCGCTGACAAAGTAATTCCTCACACGATATGAAACAGAAAAGCCGGGTCTTCCCGGCTTTTCTGTTTTTCTTGAATCACATTTTAATTTAGATACGTCTCATCCTAAATCCGCGCCCCATCAACCTATCGATTAAAGCCGCAGGTAAAAAGCGTCCCATCGCCGCGAAAAGCTTCACGTTCTTGCCTAACAAATAATAGCGGTCAGGACGAGGTGATTCTATTGACTGAAGCATAACCTCCGTCACGGTTTCAACCGGAATCGCCGTCTTCACCGTTTCACTCACACCCTCTTTGAGAGCTTCCAACTGAGGACCGTAGACTTTTCGCATCTCTTCACTCATTTCGCGTTGCCGGTCCTCGCTATGGGAAATGGATTTGGACCAGATCTCGGTGCGGACCGGGCCCGCTTCGATCAAAATGACCTTCACCGCGAACGGCATCATTTCCCGGCGTAACGAATCGTTAAAGGACCGCAACGCAAACTTGGAAGAACAATAAGGCGACAAAAAAGGTGTGGAAATTTGCCCGCTGATAGAGCCAACGTTAACAACCCTGCCGCGGGTTTCCCTTAAAAGAGGCAAAAAAATCTGCGTCAGACGAACAGGCGCAAAAACATTCACGGCAAAGAGATCGCGCCACTCCTTTAAAGGCAATGCCTCGATCGGCCCCCCGATGGCCACGCCCGCATTATTCACTAAAATAAATTCTCGGTGACGATCCCACGTTTCGGTGACTGTTGTAAAAGCGTTCTGAATATCTTGTTCGTTCACGACATCTAATTTCAACACGGTCAAGAGTTCAGGATATCGGGACTGCAAGGATTGCAGAACTTCGGGACGTCGGACACCGGCCCATACCCGATGACCTTTTTCACAAAGCCTCTTGGTAAGATCAAACCCAATGCCCGTCGACGCTCCTGTTACCAAAATCTGTTTCAAGAAAAACTCCCTTGCTGTTTCTTTGGTATCATGACCCGTCTTCAACTGTCCACCTTCGCTCGACTGCGACCGGGCCTTGTGGAAAATTATAAACCTGACCGAGGGACGCAAGGAGAGCGTCTCCCAGAGACACACAAAACCCTGTTGCTGCGAATTTCCACCTCGCCACAGCTTTCACAAAGGAACAAAGGTCCAGAGTCCCCTAGGGTGGAAAACACTCCTCCATTTCTTATTCTCTGAAATATCAGAAGAGTCCCGTTAACTCGTTCTTTAAAAATCCGAAACGTAACCATCCAATGAGGAGGACGTTTTTTTATGAACAAAACAAAGCACTACGAGTACTACGGATATCAGTTTAAATCTTATTATAAACCTGCGGGTCACGGCTACGAAGTTGGTTTCACTTTCGAAGGCAAACCCTTATTCGTGGGTAACTTCGTACACAAGAAAGAGGCTATGGAATGGTGGCGCTCTTTCAATCAGGAAATTCCTTACTTTTTCGCAAAATATCAATTCCCTGTAAACGGCCCGCACCAATGGATGACAAAGTTCTTCACCAATTACATGTACACTTGTTATTACGCATGGCTTGACAAGAAATTCAATAAGTACACAAAAGAGTACTCGAAGTCTTACGAAAACAATGTGAAGTTCTATAAGAAAATGCAACCTGTTTGGAAAAAACGCGCTGAAAAGCGTGCGGCTTAATAATCAAGGCGCCAATTCAGAGGAGATGGCAGAGCTGTCTCCTCCGTTCCGCCGACGCCCCCCCTTTATCTCCCGCGACGCCCCACCCCAAGCGACTTATTGTGAGACAGATCTGCGCCACTCTGAGATTTCCATAAAGCTTCAATACTTCTGTTATTCAATGAATTCATGAATCGCAAAGCTCTGATAAAAATGTCTCTGTTCGGTATCTTGTTGGCCCTCGTTTTAAGCGTCACCTCGCTGCTGTTTTTAAATCGTTTTGCTTCTACTCAAGCGTCTCGATTCCGGGAGGAATTTTTAACTTTTTATGCTTCGTCCCTTTCCCGTAAAATTCAAAAAATGTCCTGGGAAGATCTTCGTCATGCAAAAAAGATTCTGCAGGAAGATCAGGGTTTCGGTCCTCCTCCACCGTTTGGTCCGCCAGGCCCTCATATGCCACCACCACCGAATGGCTTTCGTCCACCAAGACCGCCGAGGCCGCCGGGACCACCGCCGGGTCCTGAGATGTGGTTGGTCTCTGAAACGGGTGAAATTCTTGCACAGAAAGGGCCGTCGAAATGGAACCTGTCTTGGTCGTCCTTGCCTCGTCCCAATGACGAAAAGAAAATTCTCAATCAGGAGGACTTCTTCCGTCTTCGACCGTCTGTCTCTGTGATTAAGCTTGCCACCGATCTTCCGCTCTTTTTAGTGGTTCGCGAGAATAAATCCCTGCCCTTCGCACCTCTATTGATCGCGCAGGCTGTTCTGACTTCGGCGATGATCCTGATCGGGCTGGTAATCGCATTGGTTGTACTATTTTTCTATCTTCATAGAAAATCAAACGAAGCCCGCTCGGTTCTTCATCGTCTGGAGCAAGGCGACCTGAAAGCCCGCTTTGAAATCCGGCGCTTTGATGAATTTGCGGGACTGATGGTGGACTTCAATCGGATGGCTGAAGAAATTGAAATGCTGGTGGGCCGCATCCATACCACCGAAAAAAAAAGAAAGGAACTGCTACAGGAACTAGGACATGACTTACGCACTCCTTTAACCAGCTTGAAAACGAATTTTGAAACTTTGGAACTTCATCACGAAAAATTAGGTTCCGAGGAAAAACACCATCTGTTTAGTGTCTTAAATAGTGAGGTGGACTATTTGAAAGATCTTCTGGAAAAACTGATGACAATCGCCGCTCTCGATGAGCCCCATTATAAAGCCACCACTGCGCACATTGATTTGCAAGAGCTTCTGCTTCAAGAAATTAAAACGCGACAAAATGCTTCGGGGAACAGCCTGACCTGGACACTCGACACCCAACTGCAAGACATCGAAGGCATTGTACTTGGTGACCCTCACTTGATTTTACGCCTATTACGAAATGGATTGGACAACGCTTCTCGTTATGCGGAAACAAGAGTCCATGTCGAACTAAAGAAAGAAAAAGACAAACTTCAAATCCATATCAATGACGACGGCCCCGGCTTCGACGACGAGTCTTTAAAAAACTTTGGCGTTCGCAAGGAATTTCAAGGAAGGAAAATCACCAAAGGAGGCCATATCTCTTTAGGCCTGGGCGCCGTAATTATGCGAACTATAGCTGAACTTCACAACGGCAGCATTCACATCTCCAATCAGCGGGCGATAAATCAGAAGGCAGGTGCCTCTTTAAAAATTGAACTTCCTCTTTCATATTAGGGAAGCAAATCAAGATCAGCAAAATGGCGGAAATCCTCCTTCGGAGGATTTCTCAACGAATTTTCACCTAGCGGGATTTATTCTCAACAACTGGATTCTTATACAAGCCTTCCCGTATCCTGAATAAGGCGGAGGTGCACCATGCGAGTGGTTCGTTTGTTTTCCGGAAGCGAATGTCAAAGTTCCCAGCTCTCAAAAGAGGCCATGATCCTGATTAAAACACTGGATAACAATCAAGGCTCTTTCCAAGACATCGCGAAACGATGTTGCCAAGCCGGCGCCTGCCCAGTTCTATTCCTGTTGCGACGCAAATAAAAAACCCACGACAACAGTGCCGTGGGTTCTAGGAACAACGCCCGGAGAATGAGTCGAGACACTCTCCGGAGGAAATCTATTTCTTCTTCGGTAAAAGTACGCCATCGATGATATGAATAATACCATTCGCAGCAGGGACCGAAGCTACGATCAAAGCATCGTCCACATAAAGCTTGCCGTCTTTTCGGTGAATCGTCACATCGGTCAGATCGACTTGATTCAAGACGCGCCCGTCAGTCAAATCCGCCTCTTTAAGAATTCCAACAAAAACGTGATGCTGAAGAATATCTGCCAGCGCCTCTTTTTTATCCGCTTTCAAAAGACCTTCCACGGTGCCCGCAGGAAGTTTATCAAAAGCACTGTTCACAGGAGCAAATACCGTAAACGGCCCGGGATTAGCTAGAACGTCAACAAGCTCTGCCGCTTGAAGTGCTTTCACCAGCACCGTGTGATCTTTAGAACCCACAGCAATCTGCACAACATTCTTTTGTGAAACATCATCGACCACCGCGGCCTGTCCTGGCACCGGAGCCGCCGCCGTTCCTTCTGAAGAAACATCTGCTTTATTGGTGCAGGAATTGAGTGCAACAGCAATCACCATTAAACCAACTATCTTTTTCATATACTTTTTCCTCTATTTTTTATCGATACTGCGGAAGTACTCAAGAATCGCTCTGGTTTCATCCTGAGTGACATTCTGAAAAGTCATTTGTGTCATGTACTCACCCAGAAGTTCCTGAGCGATTGGATCCTTTTGTGTCATCTCTTGAGGATTCAAGATCATATTCATGATCCACTCGGGCTTTCTTCGTTCCGTGACACCTTTCAGATCCGGCCCCACATATCTTTCTCCCATCTTATGGCAAGCAGCGCATTTAGCCGAAAAAACTTCCGTACCATGTTTAACCAAGTCGGCTTTAATTTCTGACTCAAGAACCAGAGAAGTAATAGGACCCACTCCAATGTCTCCACCTCCAGTCGTAGGTGCTGCAGCCGCAGAGAAAACATCGGGACTACTCACTTCTTCTTTCTTCGTACAACTCACAACTGAAAACATATTGATAACAAGAAACGCTAAGACAATTTTCTGCATATTCTATCTCCTTATGACGAAGGACATAATATCCGAACAACGAATTAAGATAAGTGATGTAAGTCATGTTATGGCACAAACACCAATGGCAACGTCAAAAAAAATGAAAGGAACTGCCATGAAAATAAATAACAAAACTATGGTCACTGTCGCAGTGGGCATCGGCTTTGCGGCATCAATGTTTGCCTGTACGCCGAAGAAACCCTCCAGCGCGGGCGGCGCATCGGTCAGTAAAAACGCAGCAGAAAAAGTTTATGTAGCACCTGGTAAGCACGACGAATTTTACTCATTTCTATCTGGAGGTTTCAGCGGTCAGCTCGCAGTCTACGGCCTTCCTTCAGGTCGACTTCTTAGAGTGATTCCCGTGTATTCAGTGAATCCTGAAAACGGCTACGGATTTACCGAAGAAACAAAAAAAATGTTGAACACCAGTCACGGCTTCGTCCCGTGGGATGATTCGCACCATCCGCAATTGTCTTTAACGGACGGAAAAGTGGACGGTCGTTACGTCTATATCAATGCCAACAACACTCCTCGTATTGCCAAAATTGATTTAAAGACATTCAAGACGACTGAGATTATCGAGATCCCCAACTCTGGCGGAAATCACGGATCTCCGTACCTTACGGAAAACACCGAATACCTTATTGCCTCGACACGTTTCTCGATTCCACTTCCCAATAAAGACGTGGCGTTGGATAAAATGAAAGAGGAAGTAAAAGGAACCATTTCCTTTATTAAATTCGGTAAAGAGGAAAAAATGGAAGTGGCCTTCCAGCTTTTGGTTCCAGGTATCGACTATGACTTGGCTTCCTGTGGTAAAGGCATGTCTCACGGATACTGTTTCTTGACGTCTTACAATTCCGAAAAAGCATCGACTCTTATTGAAATCAACGCTTCGAAGAATGACAAAGACTTGTTGGCAATCGTGAACTGGAAAAAAGCGGAAGAATGTGTCGCCGCCGGCAAAGCGAAAACCGTTGACGGCCAGCACGTTCACAATGAGTTGAATGAAGCCACTCATACCGCCACTTCAACGACCATCGAAAAAGTCAAAATGTTGGATATTAAGGACTGTGACGGCGTTCTATACTACGCCCCGGTCGCAAAATCGCCTCATGGTGCTGACGTCGATCCATCCGGTCAATACATCATTGCCGGAGGCAAACTGGCGGCTCAGATCACCGCTTATGACTTCAACAAGATCGTCAAGGCGATTGAAGACAAAAAATTCAGCGGCGACTATGACGGCGTGAAGGTTTTGGACTACGAATCTGTTTTGGCCGGAGAAGTTAAAAAACCCTGTTTAGGTCCTTTGCACACTGAATTTGACGGTAAAGGCAATGCTTATACATCCTGCTTCGTCAGCTCTGAAGTCGTGAAATGGAAACTCGGAACTTGGGAAGTTGTGGATCGCATCCCAACCTACTATTCTTTGGGTCACATCATGATTCCAGGCAGTGGCTCAAAACAACCTTGGGGTAAATACCTTTTGGCGATGAATAAGATCACCAAAGACCGCTATCTGCCCGTGGGACCAGAGCTGCCGCAATCCGCGCAGTTGATCGATATTTCGGGCGATAAAATGGAAATGCTTTTGGACTTCCCGACCGTCGGTGAACCGCACTATGCCGTGGGATTCGAAGCCAGCCTAATTAAAGACAAGGTGAAAAAGATCTACACATTGGAAGACAACAAGCATCCGTTCGTAGCTCGGGGCGAAAAAGAGGCTCGCGTGGTTCGCGAAGGCAATGTGGTGCACGTTTATGGAACAGCCATTCGCTCTCACTTCATGCCTGACAACATCGAGGGCATTAAAGTGGGCGACACCGTCTACTTCCACGTGACGAATCTTGAGCAGGACTGGGATATTGCGCACGGATTCTCTATCATCGGTGCCAACACCTCAGAGCTTCTTTTGATGCCAGGTGAAACTAGCACGTTCAAATGGACGCCTTCAAAACCAGGCATCTATCCATTCTACTGTACTGACTTCTGTTCAGCGCTGCACCAGGAAATGCAGGGTTATATCCGAGTTTCCGCGCCGGGCTCGTCAACTCCGCTAAAATTCAATCAAGGAAAATAACGGAGATCAGAGAGGGGCGATGCAAGTCGCCCTTTTGAATTTAGAGGTATCTATGAATAAAAAAATAATTCGAATTCTTCTTCTGGTGAGTCTCATTTTTTTGGCTTCAACACTGATTTTGCCGCTTTGGGATATCGCTATTTTTGCGCCCCAATATCCGGAAGGATTGAATCTGCAAATCTGGCTGAATAAGATTTCAGGTGATCTTAATAATATTAACATTCTGAACCATTATGTCGGAATGAAAGCGATCACGCCATCAGACATTCCCGAGCTGGTTTATTTTCCCAAGCTCATCGCGGGCATTCTGGTTGTGGGTGCCGTGGCCTTGGCATGGCCTCATCTTGTCAGTATCGGTCTTTATTTCCTGAGTTTCGCAGCCTTTTCGCTCTTCGCGCTTTATGACTTTTGGAAATGGGAATACGACTATGGCCACAACCTCAGTCCGGATGCTCCGATCAAGGTGCCTGGAATGTCTTATCAACCGCCTCTTTTCGGTTCAGAGACTCTGCTGAATATTTCCATCTATTCCTATCCCGCAATCGGCGGGTGGCTGATGATGGTCTCCTTTTTAGCGGTTCTTTATGTTCTCTATTTAAGAGCCAAAGAGCTCTGGGGATAAATTTATGAAACAATCGCTGCACCTTCTTAGCATCCTTATTCTATCAACCCTGCTATTGTGGGGTTGCACGGAAAAAAAAGTCGAACCGATTCATTATGGGCACGACTATTGCGATCATTGCAAAATGCAGATCACGGATAAAAGATACGGTGGAGCTTTATTAACCAACGAAGGTCGCACTTTGAAGTTCGACTCTGTGGAGTGTCTGGCCCACACCCATCACTCTGAAAAGGATCATATTAAAGAGGTCTATTTCGTTGACTTTGCAAGTTCCGAACTCACCCGTCAGGACCGCATCCAGCTTTATAGAGACGAAAGCATGCGGGGCCCCATGGGTACGAATATTCAAGCTCACAAAAAGGAAATGAACTTACCAAAAATAAATTTAAATGAGGCGGAGCGATGAACTTTTTCGCCCTTCTTTCAATATGCCTGCTTTCTTTCTTCGGCACTTCCGCATTTTCGCGAACGTTGGAAGTGTGCGCTCATTGTGACCTCCAAACGATTCGGTCTGCACTACACAAGGCCCAAGACGGCGATCTAATTCTGGTCAAGGCCGGAGAATACAAAGAAGAAACCCTGACGATCACAAAAAGCATCAGCCTTATCGGCGAAACTGGTGCCACAATTTTCCACCTGGGTGAGGGGGATACAATTCTCATTCAGGCGCCCAACACCACAGTCAAAGGATTTAAAACTGTCGGCTCTGGCAAAAGCACCTATCATGACTACGCCTCTATCAAAGTTTCTAACACCTCGGGCTGTCTGATCGCAGACAACCAGATCGTGGACTCACAATATGGAATCATGATTGCCAATTCCAGCGCCTGCAGCGTCAGCGGAAATAATATCACCACCAATTCCGTACCGGCAGGTCTTTTAGGTGATGGAATTCACCTTTGGAAAACGACACACATGCGGCTGACAAAAAACACCGTGCACGGTCATCGCGATGGCATCTATCTGGAGTTCACCGAAGCCGGAGAAATCTTCGACAATACAATCCGGGGAAATCAACGCTACGGACTGCACTTTATGTTTTCTAATGACAACACCTTTCGTAACAACACGTTCAGCGGTAACGACGCTGGTGTCGCCGTGATGTACTCTAAAAGAGTCAAAATGCTGAACAATGAATATGCGGACAACAAAGGGTCTGCCTCGTTCGGTCTTCTTTTGAAGGACATCTCGGACTCTGAGATCGTCGGCAACGAATTCCTCAGGAATACCGTGGCCATTTTTATGGAAGGTTCCAACAGAAACAATATCCATTCGAATCGTTTTGATAAAAACGGCTGGGCCATTCGCCTGCTCAGCTCGTGCGATTCGAATCTGTTTCAGGGCAACGCCTTCCTGGATAATACTCTGGAAGTCGCGACAAACTCGCAAACGAACTTAAATACCTTTAAAGGAAATTATTGGGCTCACCACCAGAATGTCGATTTGAATCAGGATGGAATTGTGGATCTTCCCTACCAACCCACCAGTTTTTCCTCATATTTACTTGAGAAATACAATCTCAGCATTCTTCTTGTGGGCACGCCGATTTTGAAATTCCTGGATTGGGCAGAGCAGATGTTTCCGGCCATTTCTCCAGTCAGTCTACGCGATCCAGAGCCTCTCATGCCGCATTTATCCCGGGGGAACAAATGATAGAAATTCGCAGTCTTAGTAAGTCTTATGGCAAAAAGAAAGTCCTGGATCGTCTGAACGGCAAGTTCGAAGAGGGATTGATTCATGGTATTCTGGGACCGAACGGTTGCGGCAAAACGACTTTGATCAAGTCCATGCTGGGACTGGTCCATATCGACGCAGGCGACGTTCTTTTAGACGGCGTGCCGTTGAAAAATTGCCGAGAAAAAGTCTCCTGGTTACCCCAACACCCCGAAGCTCCGCGCAACACCTCGCCGCAAGAACTTTTCACCTTCATCGAAGATCTGCGCGGAGAAAAAGCCGTTTTCAAAGACTTGCTGATCCGTGAATTTGATTTTTCCAGCGAACTGACAAAGCCTTTAAAGGCTCTTTCCGGCGGAAACTTTCAAAAGTGTTTTCTGATTGCGACTTTAATGTTTGATGTCCCTTTGATCATACTAGACGAGCCTACAGTGGGCTTAGATCCCGTGGCTGCCGCCCATTTTAAAAAAATTCTTATGGCCAGGGCACACAAGACCACCGTTCTTTTAATCTCGCACATTACCAGTGAAATCGAACAACTTTCTGACAAGGTCCACTTTCTTCTTGATGGCCAATGGGCCTACAGCGGTCTGGTCAGTGACCTCGAAAGTCAAACTGGCGTAACGGGCTTTGAAAGTTCGATCGTCCATGTTCTTTCTAAAAGCAATGAGGTGTCTCATGCGAAAATTTAAGACTCTTTTTAAATATGAATCCCTCGCCCTCGCTCAAAGCCGTTGGCTGTGGATTTATTTAGCGGCCTTCAATCTTATTCTTTTTGCCCTCCGTTACTTTAGCAACGAGCCTCAACAGCTTTTTGTCAGCACCATGAACTCAATCTTATTCTTTCATTCAATCGGGCTTTTGCTTTTTGCGACCCTTTCTTGGCAAAACAACTCAGAATTCATCTCTTTGATACTGACCCAACCTATTCAAAGAAAAACCGTTTTCATCGCCCGCTTTCTGGCCTTCGGCCTTTCCCTTGCTCTATTTACGGATGCCTCCTTGCTTTTGCAAATGGGGGCTTCTTTATCCCCTGAAGAAAACTTGCGCCTTCTGGTCAGCCAAACCGTCGTCGAGATTATTTTTACCGGTCTCGGATTTCTTTTGGCTATTCAAATTCAAGATCGACTGAAAGCCATGGCCGTTGCAGCGGGACTCGTTCTTTTATTCTGCCTTGTTTTGGACAGTGTCAGTCTGTGGATTATCATCAATTATGCGTCTTATCCCTTAGAGAAAATTATCTTAGGTCTCAGCGCCTTAAACCCTCTGACTCTTTTGAAATTCCAGAACCTGGCACACGACGAAAATTCGCTATGGATCGGTTATGCCGGACTGCTTTTACAGCGAGCCTGGGACAGTGGATTCATTCAGACTCTATGCGGTCTGGCACTTTCATTGTGGATTGTACTGCCAGTCTCGGCCGCCTGGGTCAGATTTAAATACAAAGACTTTTAAAAGTGACGGCAATATCGAAATTCGTATAGGCTTTTAATATGAAAGAAAAAGTAGCTATCCTTGGTGCCAGTAAAAATCCAGAGCGTTATTCTTACCTTGCCTTGAAGATGTTGCAGGAATACGGGCACACGGTCTTTCCGGTGAATCCGGGCCTTGAGGAAATCGAAGGTGTGCCCGTTAGCGCGTCTTTAAATGATTTAAAAAATATCGACACCGTGACCCTCTATATGAATCCCACGAATCTGCAGGCCCATGTTGATAAAATTCTTCAGCTTAAACCGCGACGGGTGATCTTCAATCCCGGGACGGAATCTCGGGATATCGAAGCCACCTTACAGAAAGCAGGCATTGAGACATTAGAAGCCTGCACTTTGGTGATGCTTCGTACGAACCAGTTCGAAAAGTAGATCAAGTGGTCCAAGCTTATCAGAGCCCTATTTTGTTCTGATGTGCAAAGACTCTGCATCTCATAGTGAAACAGCCCTTCAAACCTTTGAAACGCTTCATTAAATCCAAGGTTCTCCGGATCGATGGACGGCACCTGCTTTGCTAATAAAAGAAAGCAGGAGAACCTTTGATGCAGCTTTTGGCTTTATTTATAGTCCTATTCCCCGCGCTCTCGGCATTCGCCACAGAGAATCTGCGTCTTTTTGAGTGGCATACTCAAGAAGCCATGGCACCTTTAATACTGCCTGTTCGCAACAATGAAACTCCGGAAGCAGCGGCAGAACGCTATCTGAAAAACCTGGAAAAGAATCCTGATCTGATGGAACTCTTCGAAGGACGTCGTCCTTTGCTTTCTGCAACTCGCTTTATTCCGGTGACGCAGGAAAATCGGGAAAGCCGCGCTTTGTTGATTGCAAACCTGCCAAAAGACTACACGCGAAACTCCTTACGCGTGCAAAACTTCAAGCGTCTGTTTCAGCAATCTCGACAAACTTCTTATATTCTTCCCGTCAATGCAAACTTGGGTTTAAGTCACGATGAAACCCGGGAACTTTTCAAACATATCGCAGAGAAATTTCCGCTGATGGTTGCCATGGGTGGGGATGACGTCGACACCTATCTTTATAAAAAAGAAAACATCCATGCAAAAAACACGAATCCTACGCGAGATCAATTCGAAGTGGCTTTGATCAAGTCTTATGTTGCACAAGAAAAAGGTTTTTTACTTGGCGTCTGCCGCGGCTCACAAATCACTTCTGTAGCTTTAGGATATCAGTTGATTCAAGACATTCCCTTTCATATCGGCGCTCAGGTTGCCCATGGCAATGACTGGCACCCGATCCAGGTGGTGGAAACGAAGTTCAATCTTTTAAAGCCATTCGCAGATGCGCAGATGAAGATGACCGTGAATTCCTTGCATCACCAATCCGTCATTTTTAAAGAAGGTGGCTTCCTGCAAATCGCAGCGCGAAGCCACGACGGCGTCACCGAAGCAACGGAGTTTAAAAATGGCCGAGGACTCCTTCTGCAGTTTCATCCGGAATTGATGAATAACGAATTGGGCGCAAAAATTCTGTGGAAACTTGTGCAACAAAAAAACCAAGTGATGGCCGCCCGCTGCGCCAAAATCTTCTGATTTCGACAGCCCGTTATGCCAACTTCCTCTCTGACTGTTGGCACTCCTTTAAGAGAGTTTTTGCGCTTCAACGAAAAATAGGCGTTGCTTCCCCGGAATGCTCCTCTAACATAAAGTCATGCTTGAACAGATCTTCCTGCACCAAAAACAATTCAGTCTTCAACTTCGCAAAGAGTCTTTAAAGACCCGTCTGGAATCACTTAACAAGCTGGAAGAGGCCATCCGTTCTCACCTTGCGGAAATTATTGAAGCCTTGGCGAAAGATTTCCAAAAGCCCGCCGCGGAAACATTGCTTTCAGAGGTCTATCCTACTTTGCATGAAATTCATTTTGCCAAAAGCCAGCTAAAAAAATGGACTCGGCCCCGTACCGTCAAGACCCCTTTTCTGCTGATGGGAAGTACCAGTAAAATTCACTACGAACCACGCGGTGTGTGTTTAATCATAGCTCCCTGGAACTATCCATTCCAGCTCACACTGGCGCCGCTTATCTCTGCCCTAGCGGCGGGTAACTGCGCTATTCTTAAACCTTCGGAATATACGACACACACTTCCAGACTCTTGAAAAAACTGATCGACGAAACCTTCGCACCTGAATACGTAAAACTCATTGAGGGCGGACCTGAAACCAACGCGGCGCTGTTAAGTCTGCCATTTGATCATATCTTTTTCACTGGCAGCACACGGGTCGGAAAAATTGTGATGGAGGCCGCCAGCAAACATTTAACCAGCGTCACCTTAGAACTGGGTGGAAAATCTCCGACGATTGTCGACGCCTCTGCGAACCTCGCCCTGGCTGCCGAAAAGATCGCTTGGGGAAAATTCTTGAATGCTGGTCAGACCTGCGTCGCCCCAGATTATATTCTGGTGCAAAATGAAGTCTTGAGTGAATTTAAAGCAGAGCTCTTTAAACACATCGAAGGCTTTTACGGTAAAACGCCCGATGAAAGAAGAAAGTCGCCGCATTTCGCGCGGATTATTTCCACCCACCACACGCAACGCCTAGCGAATATGCTCAAAGAGGCGCAAAAAGATCAGGCCCTCGTTTCTTTTGGCGGAGACGTCGACATCGAAAACCATTATATTGCCCCGACGGTTTTAGAGAAAGTCGACGCACACAACGATCTTATGAAAGAAGAGATCTTTGGCCCGCTTCTGCCCTTAGTTCCTTATAAAGATATCACCGAAGCGATTCACTATATCAACGAACGCGAAAAACCTTTGTCCTTGTATATTTATTCAAATAGTAAATTGAATATTGAACGCGTTCTTAACGAGACCAGCTCAGGTGGGGTTTGCGTGAACGATTCAATTCTACACTTCATGAACCCCCATATGCCCTTCGGCGGCATCGGACATAGCGGCATGGGCAGCTCTCATGGCTTTTATGGGTTTCGAAATTTTTCACACGAAAAGGCCGTACTGACTCAGTCCTGGCTGGGGCGAATGACTCGTTTGATTTATCCGCCTTATTCCGACTGGAAATTGAAGCTGATCCGTCTTTTGCTTAAATGGAAGCTTTAATCCAGTTGCAAAATTTTATCTCGATCACCCACAATCCAAAGAACATCCCCTTTGCGCAAAGTCTCTGACGAGTCGGGATTCAGAAGACGCTGACCTTCCCTTTCAATTCCGACAACAAGACCATTCGTAGATTCGCGCAATCCCGATTCGCGAATGGTTTTGCTTAAATAAGGTGACTCTTCGGTTAACAGATACTGCTCTAGGCTGTATTGCGCCGCCTCGCCATCGTTCAGGACCGAGGAAACATCAAAACTTTCCGCATCAATAAAAGCTTTAAACTTCAAAAGCTGCTCGTCCGTACCAATCACATGCACTTGATCATGCGGCATCAGACACTCGTTGCGACCTGGAGCCGTGATGCGCTTTCGCCCCCTTTCAATCAGAGCGATCGTCACACCATACTTTTCCCGGATGGAAAGCTGATGAAACGGAAGACCTACATAGGGTGCTTCCGGAGGAATAATAAATTCCGTGATGTGCGCATCCCAGGGAGCCAAAGCACGATTGCTTTTCCGGGCATGCTTCTTTTGCACATCATCATGCAGATTAGAAAGAAAACGATTCTCAAACCATTGGTAAATATCCCGCAACTTATGCGACAGAACATAGCCAACAACAACCACCATCCACAACGTGATTCCCACGGCCCATGCCAAAGGCACAAACTGAGCCACCATCGCCCCTAAAAGTCCCACGGCAAGCATGATACGCGAAACCAAAAAGACGTAGTTGTGACTTCCCTTGCCTTGTTCGACCAAAAGAATTTCAAATTGCTTCGTTCGACCAAATGCCAAGGCCCAAAGAAAAGGTGCCGTCAAAATCAGTGTCGCACTGAGGGCAATAAACTTCGCCGGCCCTTCTTCCACCTGGCGTTCCAATAAAAAAGGTAAAAACACCCGAGACATCAGTAAAAATAGGGCGACAACGACAACGGAATTTAGGACGACTTTTAAAATATAAGCACGAACTTGTTCTTTCCATTCACGATTTCCCGACATCGAAAAAGAAATCATACTATAGCTATCCAAAGCGGCGATCAGTTTGGCGGGAAGAACCTTTTCCAAAAAAGCGTAAACTTTTTCGGACGATCTAAGCATATATGGCGTCGTAAAAGCGGTCACGACCGAGACCGAAACCGCAATAGGATAAATCTTTTCACTGACAACCTTTAAAGTTAAACCCAAAGTGGCGATGATAAAGGAAAACTCGCCGATTTGTGCAAGACTCATCCCAGACTGCACCGAAGATTTCAAGGTTTGTCCCGCAAGCAATGAACCAATGGTCACACTAAAGGTCTTTCCGACAATGACCACGGCCGAAAGAATCAAGACCTCTTGCCAATTATCACGAATCACGACGGGATCAATCAACATACCCACAGAAATAAAGAAGACTGCGGAAAAAAGATTCTTGATCGGCCCGACCAGGTGATGAATACGCTCACCTTCAATGGTTTCCGCCAAAATAGAACCCATGATAAAGGCCCCCAAAGCAGATGAAAAACCCACAGAACTAGCAAAGACCACCATAACCAAACAAAGACCGACAGCGACCACCAGAACGGTTTCTTCCGTTAACAGCTTTTGTGCCTTCTTCATAAAAGATGGCAGCATAAAAATACCTGCCACAAACCAAATTGACAGGAAGAAGGACAGCTTCACGATCGCGCCTAACATTTCTGTACCCGCGAAATCCCTGGTTAAGGCCACCGTGGTCAGCAATACCATCAAAAGGACGGCGACCAAATCTTCAATCACCAAAATCCCAAACACCTGACTGACGAAGCGAAGGTTCTTAAAACCCAGCTCTTCCACTGTGCGTATAATAATAGACGTGGAGGAAATGGACAAAATCCCGCCCAGAAATAAGCTGTCCATCGGAGACCACCCCAACAGGCGTCCCGTGACATAACCAAAGACAATCATCATGGAGATTTCAAGAATCGCCGTAAAGCTGGAAGAACCGCCCACCCGGAACAGCTTCTTAAAGCTAAATTCCAATCCCAGGGCAAAAAGTAGAAAAATTACGCCGATTTCAGCCCAAAGATGAATACTGTCGTTACTGACAATCGTCGGAAAAATCGTGGTCTTGGGCCCCACCAGAAAACCGGCTACCAGGTAGCCAAGAACGATGGGCTGGTTGAGTTTTTTAAAAATCAAAGTCACTAGCCCCGCAGTTCCAAGAATCAGGGCTAAATCAGAAATCATTGCAGGTAGATGTTGCATATAAAGAGTATGACAACTCTTGAACCTGCTCACAAATAAAAAACGGCCTCCTTTTTCAGGAAGCCGTCTTTAGTTTTGGATTGAAAGAACTCTTACTTCGCGCTGATAGCTGCAGCAACGGCCGCTTCTGCGTTCACAAGACCCGCACCGTACTCATTGTTCGTATTAGGACCCAATGGAGTTGCAGTTTGTTTTAGAAGAGCTTTTACTTGTGCGCCTGTCAAAGCTTTGTTTGCAGACTTCATAAGAGCAACAACACCAGATACGTGGGGAGTCGCCATTGAAGTACCATCAAACGGAGAGTAGTCTGTCGCAACTGTTTGTAGAGTCGCTTTTACCGTCTCGCCTGCCGCGATAGATTTCACGATTTGTTGACCTACGCTTTGTTCGATCATGAACACAGAGATAGGAAGAACAGAACCGTCATCAGTCAAAGCACCATTGATCAAACCAGGAGCGTTGTTGAAGATAACCGCACCAGCTGCACCCGCTTTGATCGCATTTTTGATTTTGTCAGCAAAAGTGATTTCACCACGGCTGATCAAAGCGTATTTGCCTTTAACGTCGATGTTTGCGAAGTCCGTGTCTTTACCAAGACCTGCAGGCACAAGAACGTTGATTTCAGGAGCCAAAACTTCTTTTGCACCTTGGAAAGTTGTCGAAGCGACTTTCGCAGATTTTGTACCGATAGCGATTGTCACAGAAGACTCACGTCCCGTGCCTTGTGGTACGGAAGAAACTACCGCAACACCCGGAGCTACGATCGCCAACTCAGGACCATATTGAGAGAAATCCGCTTTCGCGTTGTTGATGTCAGTAGCACCAACCGCGATCACTGTAGAAAGAGCCGCTGGGTAAGAAACACGGTTAGAACCGTTGTTACCAGAAGCTGCAACCACTGTGATTCCCGCTTTGTCCGCTTTTGCAACAGCATCACGTTCTGCAGGAGTCGACCACATACCACCCAAAGACATAGAGATTACATCCACTTTTTCTTGGATACCCCAGTTGATACCTTGAGCGATAGATACGTTTGAACAACCGTTTTCAGAGCACACGCGACCCGCAAGGATTTTCGCCTTAGGAGCGACACCCGTGAAACCAGTTTTATCCATCGCACCAGCGATCGTACCAGCTACGTGTGTACCGTGACCGACGTGATCTGTGTAATCAGAACCGTTGCTGTCGCCAGTGAAGTCCTGTCCTTTTTCGAAGTTTGTTTTCAAAGAAGGGTGACCTTGGTCAATACCTGTATCAAGAACAAGAACGCGAGCGCCTTGACCTTGACCCGCAAGAGCCCATGCTTGCGGAGCTTTCACTGCATGGATACCCCATGGAGTTTTTTGTCCAACTTTTTGTTGAGACTTTTGCGCTTTTGCCAAGAAACCTTTTACTGGGCGTGGCGCCTCATGAAAAATTTCTTTTTCGACATAAGCAACTGCAGGGTTTGCTTTTAGTTTAGCAATCTCTGACTCGCTTTTTGTGTCGATGATTAGTGTGTTTAGATTCTCAAGGCTGTCTTCAACTTGGCCATCAACTTGTCCCAATCCATTTGGTTGTTGATTCCAGTTAAAACCTTTAAGTGCATAAGACCCCTTCATCTTATACGCCATGTGTGCAGATTTGAAGGCTTGTTTGTCCTTCATAATAACAATCACACGCTCAGCTTGAGCCGCAGTCGCAAACAACACCGTCAGGATGAGTGCAAATACGTTTTTCATTAAAAGTCCCCCCATATCCATGGACTCCAACTATTGAAGTCCTCTATGGGTAGGCACTTCATTTCAGGTTGAAAGATTTATCAAGTACTCTTTTGGAACCACTTCACTTTTTTTAATCGACATAAAAAGTGAAATTTTCTGTCATGGCACCTGTAGTTCCAAAGTGGCACCTCAGCTCAAATTTATGACAGCGGCGTGGTTAAATATAAGAAACCCTTATGGAAGACATTATTGAGGTGTTTGGATAATGCTTAATATTAAATCAAAGAAAATGATGCGACACGTCTTTATTTTCTTGTTGGAGACCAAAGATGGCTACTTTAAGAAGACGAACTTTTATCCGCGCAGACGCATTTTAAGTTTAATCACCGCCCATAACATCTCCAGGCTGTCACGAACGATGTGCACGTGAGAAAAATCCTGATGGCGCCAACGAATGGGAATCTCTGTGACGACTTTGTTTCGTCGTAACAGAAGCAGAATTAATTCCACATCCCAGGCAAATCTTTGCACCTGCAGACGCGGCAGAATTTCAGAGCGAAAGACCGCATCATTGCGTAAAAGCTTAAAGCCACATTGCGTGTCCTGAAAGGGCAACCCTACCACCAGCTTGATGATTTTATTAAAAGTCTTCCCCATATTTTGCCGAACCCAGTGCTGACGTCGCTCGATCTGACTTTGCACCAGTCCGCGCGACCCCATCACCAGGTCCGCACGGCTCGTCGCTGGAAAAATCTTGTTCAGTTCGTCCCAAGGCGTCGCCATATCCGCATCGGCAATCAGAATCCACTCGCCCCGCGCTTCATTCATGCCGGCATGCACGGCCGCGCCTTTACCTTGGTTTCGTGGCAGTGAAATCAGCCGTAAAAGTGAAAACTCGTTTTGCAGTTGTTCAATCTCAGCAACTGTTGCATCAGTCGAACCGTCATTGACGACAAGAACCTCCTGCAACTCCCATCCGGCGTGTTCTGCAGAAATAAATTCCTGCAACCCGCGCAGTGTTCGCGGCAGACGTCGCTCTTCATTATAAGCCGGAATAACGATAGAGATTGACGTCTTCAATGCCCGCTTCCGTTCGACGAAGATTTAACAGTCGCGCCCACAGGAATAAAGAAACTGAGGGGACTAGCGAAAAATCTTTTCGCGATGGCTTTACGAATCGCTCGGCGCTCAGTGACGTTCACGCCACGCGCTTTGATCGCGGTATAGAAGGCCATGCCGAAACTGACTAACACGTTGAAGGCCCCGATAAAAAAGATTCCGATGACCGCACGCCAAAATTCCCAGGTCTTCAGAAAGTCGAGACCCAATACGGGAAGCGCACCTGCCAAAGTTCCCGACGATAAGGTCACGTGTCGCACATCCAGAGGAACGCTTAAGAACTTCATAATTTCAGGCACCATCCCCAACATAAATCCTAAAGAGATATTCCCCAGAAGACCGGAAATATTGTTTTCCAAAAAGACTGCGATATTGCGCGCGCCTCGTTTACCAAAGATCGCCCGTAAGCTTGGACTGCGCGCCAAGGTTTTTCGCAAAGAATTCAGCGCAAACCAATTATCACCCCAGCCCGCAATTAGACTTGAAGAATATAAAAGAATTCCGGTAAAGGCCGCATAGATAACGGCAGGCCCTAAGATGTCGACAGATTTATAGGCCGACACCGCCTTTTCCATCGACATAATATTGTGTCCCACCAGAAGAAAGAACGCCGTATCAATCAGGATCACCGTGGGAATGACAAACATCACGTTGCCTAAAATGGAGGCCACCTGCGAACGAATCAGATGCGTGATCTCAGTCACGAGCTCAGACATCCCTTTTTCGGTATCGACATCTTCCATTTTTTCCGCAAGTGCGGGAGCCGTCATGGCCGGTTGCTTGGTTCCCAAGGTGAAACCCGCCAGATGAATCAGAACGAAACTCAAAGCGTAGTTCACCGAAGCAAAAAAACCTTCAAGGAAGCCACCCAGCCCCAACGCCAGAATTCCCACTTTCAGATACACTGTGATCGCCGTCACAGCCCCGCCGCCCCCGGCCGCCTGAAGCATGTGGCGATATTGTTCTTTCGTGCGGGTGATGTAGTGTTCGCCGGTTTCCGCCGCTCGCTCTACAACTTTGCGCGCGAATAAGGCGATATTCTGCGAGAACAAGGACTTAATACTGCGTAGATCTTGATTTTCTTCCACGAGTTTAGAAAAGAAACTCGTCACCTTACGACTGTCCAAACGTTCTGTCAGAAGAATTTCCAACAGGCTGTCAATCCGTTGCAGATATGTGCGCAGCTTGGCAATCTGAAAAACCAGCGAGATGCTAACACCGTACTCATCCAGATGTTTATGAACCTGAACAAGTTCCCGTCGGCACTCCCAGACGATCATGCGAAATCGCGAGGCCTTTTCAAACGCCTGATTGCGATCTCCGGCCAGATAGGCATTCATAAATTCTTCATGCGCGCGCATCATGGCGAAAAAGGCCGAATCACGAAAAGACGTCTTATCAAGTCGGGTGCGAATCGCCGAAGACAGACCGATCGCACGAACCTGAATCACCAGATAAATCAGGGCGTCTTCCAAATCACTTTGCAGACGATTCCAGTCCTGCTCTTCGGGACTGACTTCATATTGAAAAAGCTCAACCAATTTATCAAAAGTGACATTATCAATCGACGCCAACCACAGAGGATCATCTTTGTCCGGGAAAAGCGCCCAGAACAAATATCCCAGTTCATGATCCAAAGGGGGTGTCGGCAGTAGTTTCATCATCAGACGATCTGAAAACTCACTCCATAGGCCCAGCTCTTTCGGCAGACCGGTGTCTGTGTAAAGTTCCATACCGCTGACTTTATGAACGACAGTTCTTAATATATGTGCGACGTCCTTTTTCCACCCTGGGTTTCTGTCCAAAACCATCAATAGAAACCGCAAACGGGCGACCGGCAGACGTCCCGTCTCTTTTTCCAGATGAGAGTCGACAGATCCTTCATAACGAATCCATTGCATCACTTTGACCAGCCACTGCAGCTTATCTTCCAGTTGGCGGTTTTCTTTAGCGCCGGATAACAAAACATCGAGGTCGCTGTGGACTTTTCCACTTCGCTTGTATTGAATGAAACGTGCTCGGAGGGCCTTAAGTTTTGTAAACATACGGAAAGTTTACTGAAATCCGTTGTAAAAAGGTACGAAAGAGCCCCATTTTGAATGCGTCGCGCCGTGCGATGGTTTTACGCAACATTTGGTGGCGTTTGCCTAATAGACCGTCCGTGTTAGAAAGGGGCCTATGCAGAAACTCTGGACACTCCTCTTGCTGACCCTTTGGGCATCACTTTCTTTCGCAGTCCCCCCGCTGGAAGGAACAGATGTCATTTCACAAAAAGAAATCAAAATTGCGACAACAGACAAAGAAGCGACCGTCGTGGTTTTTGTTTCTGCCAAGTGTCCCTGCTCTGCCAGTCACGAGTCTTTGCTAAAGTCTTACTCGGCCGAATTTAAAAATGTCCAGTTTGCCGGCATCCACGCCAACAGTGATGAAAGCCCAGAACAGACGCAACAACATTTTGCCGAAGCTCAACTTCCCTTCCCTGTGATTCAAGATAGAAAATCAAAGTTAGCGAATGAACTGGGGGCCCTGAAAACACCGCATGCCTTCGTCTTTAATAAAAAAGGCGAACTGGTGTATCACGGGGGCGTGACCGACAGCCACGTCGGCCCCAGTGCCAAGAAATTTTTCTTGAAGGAAGTTTTGGAAGATCTTCACGCCGGCAAAGAGCCTCGCCATAAAGAAGGCCGCGCTTTGGGATGTTACATTCCAAGAGAGGACGACTAGATGAAAGCTCTTTGGCTTCTTTTTAGTGTTTTGGGGCTCGTCGCGTGTGCCAACCCTGACTATGTCTCTGATGACGACCAGCAGGTGCAAAACAAACCAATGGCCGATGGTGCGTATTTTTCGAAAGTTCGCATCCTTGCTAAAATTAGTTGGGAAAATACACCGAACAGCGAACAGGCCAACGCCTTTATTTTAAACTTGTCCGCCCCTTCAGATCAATTCAATGAGTTGGCTGTCAGCTTGTGGATGCCCTCGATGGGGCATGGCTCGATTCCTGTTAAAATTGAAAAAATCAATCCGACTCAATACCGCATCACCGATGTCTATTTTCTAATGCCGGGTGATTGGGATATTCGCTTTAC
This sequence comes from Bdellovibrio sp. ArHS, assembly GCF_000786105.1. Taxonomy (NCBI): domain Bacteria; kingdom Pseudomonadati; phylum Bdellovibrionota; class Bdellovibrionia; order Bdellovibrionales; family Pseudobdellovibrionaceae; genus Bdellovibrio; species Bdellovibrio sp. ArHS. The sequence continues at coordinate 16,857 of NZ_JTEV01000004.1, read as the reverse complement.
TTTGAAAAACAACGGAGTCGTGATCGACTCTGCCTATGCCTCGATGATAGTACCATGAGACTTCTTCTTTTTATCTTTATTCATCTAAGCGGCTCCCTTTCTTTCGCGGCAAGCTGTTGTGGCGGTAGCTTTTCTTTTCCCGCACTGATTTTGGCTGACGATAAAGCACAAATCACCAGCACCTATTCCTACTCACAGGTCAGCGACGACGTTCTGGCGAGCGGAAAATGGTTGCGTCGTCACGATGGCAATTTAGCGCAGACTTTGAAATTGGAAGGAGCGGCTCTGGTCTCTGACAGTTTTCAAGCTGGATTCGCTCTGCCCGTGATGATGAAATCTGCCGACAACTCTGCAAGTTCGGGAGGCGTTGGCGATATTTCTCTGTATCTGGGGCATGAAACATTTCCGGAAAAAACTTATTCCCGCTGGAAGCCTAAGGGGTTGACGTTCTTACAAATCACTCTGCCGACCAGTCCCTCCATTTATGATTCGTCCATTTCCACGGCGACCGATATTCGCGGCCGCGGTTTTTATTCAGTCGGCGGCGGCATAGCCCTGATGAAGGCCTGGGCGACCTGGGATATGAACTTCAATGGTGAAATTCATTACTCGCTTCCGCGCACTGTCGCCAATGAAACCTACGGAGGCGAAGTGGACGTGCAACCAGGATGGGGCACAACTCAAACCATCGGAATGGGTTGGAATCGCGGCGACTATCGCATCGGCTCATCGTTAACGTACTTGCACGAAGATGCCATCCGTCTTCGCGGCGCCACAACCAGCGATGGCACCGCTCAGAAAAACTTCACTTTGGGTTTTTCTGGCAGCTACATGATCAATCTGGAATCCGCCGTCACTGTCAGCTATGCGGATCAAAGCTGGATCGGTGCTCCCGTAAATTCAAGTTTATCGAAAACATTTAATATCAGCTACCAACAGCGGTGGCCACGATAGGAGAACTCATATGAAACTGTTTTTTTCAATTCTTTTAGGTGCCGGCGCCATCATCGCGGGACTTCTTTACAGCGCCAATGCGCGCGCCCATGTCGAAGCGACGTGCCCCGTGTACTTTCAAACGGCGGATCTTTGCGCTGCGATTGAATTTACCAAAGGTCCTTTCCATGGCGAAGAATCTCAATTTTTGGTAAAGTTTTATGAACACCACTCGGCAGGAAGCGAACCTGTGATGATTGACCCACAGAACTTGAAAGTCGACCTGTGGATGAATATGGGTCATCACGGTCACGGCTCCGGCCCCGTCAAAGTGGTGAAGCAGGATCAAGGCACTTACTATGTCTCCGAAGCTTATTTCGTGATGGCCGGACGTTGGCAGATTCGTCTATTCGTCAATGGCGAAAAAGCCGAGTTCAACGTCGACGTGAAACCTTAAAAGACCTATGACGTCGGATATCACCGCTGGTATCCGACGCTCTCACACTGCCTATTTTTCTATCATATTCCCGCCCATTTTTTCATTTGGTTCTTATTTGAGCCCCTTTTGCCTGCGCGACTGGCCCCAGTGTGTTTTCAGAGGTATTTTGCCGCCTCCTACAGGAGACAGGTATGAAAAGCCTTTTGATTTTTTCTTTGACGGCCATGGCTGCGACAGCTTTGGCACAAGAGAACGTACAGAAACAGACCGAGACCATCAACCTTCCTACCATTCAAGTCCTTAGCGACAAGCAGGAAGAGGTTCTTAAAACTCCCGGTGCTATCACCGTGGTGAATAAAGAAAACCTGCGCGAAACCCGCCCCGTCAGCGCTCAGGATGCCGTCAAAAAGACCGCCGGCGCCAATGTGATTGAAGCTGAAGGTATTGCTTACATCGGGATGCGCGGACTCAGCCCAGATGGCAGTCGCAAAGTTTTGCTATTGGAAGACGGCGCCCCATTGGCTTTGGGACCTTATATTGATTCATCAGCTTATTATGCGCCGATCATCGAACGCATGGAACGCATCGACATCCGCAAGGGCAGCAGCTCTTTGGCATTTGGTCCTTCCACGATTGGTGGGGTCATCAACTTCATCACAAAAAATCCGACGAAGGATCACGGCAACGCCGTGACTTTGACTGGCGGAAGTCGTGACTACAAAGAACTTCTGATTGAAGGAAGCTCCGTACGCAATGACTCGGGCTTGCTCGTAAATCTTTTTGCTAAAGACGGAAACGGCTCACGCGATAACACGCACTTTAACACCCGTGACGTTTTGTTGAAATACGGCGGTGCTTTATCGGACAAGAGTTATGTCGGCATTAAACTGAGCCACTACAAAAGCGAAGCGGAGTTGACCTATCTCGGCCTGACGCAAAAGCTTTATGATCAGGATGCCTATCAAAATCCTGCGGAAAACGATGTGTTGTACATCACTCGCTACGAGATGGATTTGACTTACGATTATCAGATCGATGGCCGCTCTCGCTTTTCAACCCTATTCTATGTCAATCAAACCATGCGCGACTGGTGGAGACAGGATTTTTCTAAAAATGCTTCTGGCGATATCACGATGGCCGGCACCAACAAAGGCCGCAACCGCACTTTTGACGTCGCAGGTATTGATACCCGCTATTTCCTTAACTGGAACGCTGGCGAAATCAGCAACGATCTGCAAGTCGGACTTCGCCTGCACACGGAAGACATGCGCAATGTTGAGGTCAAGGGCGCAACAGCGACAGCTCGTTCCGGCGTGATTGACGTTGATGACAAGCGCTATGCAGATGCCCAAGCTTTGTATGCGGAAAACACTCTTAACTTTGAAAAATGGACCATCACCCCTGGCGTGCGCGTTGAGTCCTATCGTCAAAGCCGGATGATCTATCGAAAATCTTCGGCGGACTTTAATCAGGGTTCGGAAAATCGTAATACCGAATATCTAGGTGGTTTGGGTACGACTTACCAATTAGCCGCACAACAATACGTTTTCGCCGGTATTCATCAGGGCTTTTCTCCTCCCCGTGTACAAGATGCGATTGATAACAACGGACAGGCTGTGGATTTGGATGCAGAACGCAGTGTGAATGTCGAACTGGGTTATCGCTCTGCCAGTGACAACCTTCATCTTGAAGCGGCTTTGTTTCAGTTGGATTTCTCAAATCAGTTGATTCAGGCGACAGAATCCGGTGGTGCCGCCACCGGCCTTACGAACGGAGGCAAAACTTTGCACCAAGGTTTAGAGTTGGCCGTTCGTTATATTCCCGAAATTCATCGTTCGATGTTTATCGACTTAAACGCCACTTATATGCCGGTCGCAAAATTTAACAGCACCCGCATTATCGGTGGCGCGGATCGCGAAGGAAATCGTCTGCCTTATGCACCGGAATACATGGTCAACACGGCCGTGGGTTACAAGCGCCAAGACTGGCTGGCAAGCTTGCAGTACAGCTTCGTGAGCGAACAATACGCTGATGCGGAAAACACGGTTGAAGGATCAGTGGATGGTATGCGCGGCGTTCTGCCTTCTTACGGTCTGTTCCATCTAACAGGAGAGTATCAAGCAACCCAAGATCTGACTTTGGAACTTTCTGGAAGAAATCTTGCTGATACGACTTACATTTCTTCGCGCGCGCCTCAAGGAATTTTCCCTGGTATGCGCCGAACTTTCTACGTGGGTCTAAGATCCGCTTTCTAAGAACACATCTTTTTCTTGGATAAGCCTTGAGGAATCAGGGCTTATCCCTTCTAAGCATCGACACAATAATAAGGAATTTCTACGACGGCCCGGATGCCTTTGCGCGCCAAGGTGGCACTGATCACCGCCCGCACTCCGTTGATGTTTTTCCCCTTCGCACCGATAATTTGTCCCAAACATTTCTGGTCGCATTCGACTTTGTAAACAGTCGTTTTGTCGCCGCAGCTATACGACACGACAACGGATTCCGGATTATCAACAAGACCCCGAATGAGGGTGCTTAACAATTCCTTTCCTTCTTCTCGAACTCGACCACAATCCAGGCTTTTTACTTCAGCACGCTTTTTAATGACTTTGATCTCGTTCGGCCCCGACATTATTTCACTCCAGTAATGTTTGTTAATAAACCTTTCGGGAGTTGTTTATATTCTCTCAAGGTCCAAATCGGATCATTCACATTAATTTTACAAGAGAATGTTCGCCAGGCCCTTGAAGCGAGTCCGTAATTCCGAAGGTCCTATTGTTTATTACAAAAAAACTTACATTTTTGTGTTTGTGACCTCTGGAAAAAATCGCTCGCGGAAAGCAAACAAGTTGATCGATCCCCCTACTCGGTCGACAAAGACACAAAGACACACAACAAACAGTCACGTGAAGAGAACCCTTTTTAGGAATTTTTGAACTTATCAACAGTTGCGTGAAGAGAACCAGAGAACCTGAAGAGAACCTTTTAAAAATGATTTTGGAAAGATTTGGAGGTGGCGGCCGGAATTGAACCGGCGTGAGCGGTTTTGCAGACCGCGGCCTAACCACTTGGCTACACCACCTCAAAAAGGAGTCTCAATTTACGGTTTAGGCCTCTTTAAGTCAATTGGAAAGACAGTTCATCCATAGATCTCCTCCTTAACAGCCGAGACGCTTCAGGGCTTCAAAGGGGACGTAAGTGACTTTCAAAGCCCGCTCTACATGTTGCGGTTCTAACTTTTCACTCTTGTCCAGGTCCGCGTAGCTTCTTGCGACTCGCAGCGTCGCAAGATCTCTTCGCCGCGAGATCATCTCTTTGGGAAACAGTTCCTCCATGTAGAATCGAGGCAGATCCTGAATCAGTTCTTCCCATGACCACCGCGACGCGACCTTCTTGAATCTTGCATCCTGAAGCGACAGATTTCTTCGAAAGACTCTCACATCTTCCAAGATCGCCAAAAGATCTTCGCCTAAAATGCTTTCCCCTGTTTCACGCTTTTGTGTGAAGAACAGAATCTGAAAGCGATCGACCAGGGGGCCTGACAGCCTTTCCGTATAAGACTGACATTTCTTTAACGAGCGACCACACACCACTTTGGATTGAGGCACCCAATCCCCGCACGGACAAAGATTCGTCGTTGCCACCACCAAAGCTTCCGCAGGATGTTCTTCGATAAAGCGACCTCGACGCAAGCGAATGCGAAACTCCTCCATCGGTTCACGCAAAGCTTCTTGCGCGCGAGGATTGAACTCTAAAAGTTCATCCAATACGAGAATCCCTTTGTGGGCCCGGGAAAACTCACCTTTAAAAGGAGGCACACCCCCACCAATCAACCCGAGGGGCGATGTTGAGTGATGAGGGTGCACCAAGGGACGCCAAGACAATGGAAATTTAGTTTCTTTGTTGTTGCGAAAAATCTCGTGGAAGTCTTCTTGTGAAGGCTCCTGCAAAAGCGACAGCAACGTTTTGGCAAGAGTGCTTTTCCCCGAGCCTGCCGGACCAGCTAGTAAAAGCGAATGCTCGCCAAGGGCCACCAGCTTCAGAAGCTCGGCCTGGCGCTGAGGAAATTTTAAGTCCAAGCCGAAACAGGGTCTTTGAATAAGATACTCGCGAGCGACGGCGGGATAAATCAAAGGCTCGTGCAAATCACGAAGCTCTTTTAAACAGGCTCGCGCAAAGGGAGTTTTTCGCACACTCCCCGTCCCTGTCCAGACCACGTGATCGTCGTGGGAATCAAAGTCCTCGGTTAAATCATCGGGCTCAAAGACCGCGCCACTCAAAGACAACTCTCCGTACACCAAGACAGATTCTTCGTTGGGTTTGGGGGCTTGGCCACTTTCCCAAAGAAGTCCCAACGCGACAGCCAGCTCTAACCCGCGCGATGATTTTTTTAGATGTGAGGGACGAAGGTTCACTAGAATTTGCTGCGCTTTGGGGAATTCAAAACCTTGGGCACGAATAGCGCTTTTAATACGATGAATGCTTTCTTTGATGGCCTGATCCGGCAATCCTAGAAATTGAATTTGTGGAAGTCCCGGAATGAAAGAGATTTCAACTTCTACAGGAACAAGACGATCATTTTCGCGAATAAGGGATTGTATTTTCATGCCGAGAGTTCGTTGCAAAAAGAATCTCGACCTTTGAGAAAAAACAAAGGGCTTCTTATTCAGAAGCCCTTTCGAGGTTCGGACAGTTATTTATCCACTTCCACCATTTGTGAAAGAGGATGATGTTCTTCGATCGTTCGCGACATCGTGTTGGTGGTCACACTCGTATAGATCTGTGTCGTCTGAATACTGGCATGACCCAGCAACATTTGGATTGAGCGAAGATCCGCACCACTTTCCAAAAGAGCCGTCGCGCAGCCGTGACGGAAGCGATGTGGATTGACGGGTTCAGGGAATCCTGCTCGCAACGACCAAGCAGCAAGCCATCTCCACACATCAACACGTGAAGGACGATGTCCACGATCGTTGATCAAAATCGAAGGACTGTTTTCCTTCACTAAGGCCGGGCGATGATCTTTCAGATAGGTCGTCAGATTTTCCGCGAGCTTTTCAGTCAAAGGCACTAAACGTTCTTTGCTGCCTTTTCCTAACACTTTAATCCAACGATCCGTGGCGTTGAAATCCACAATATTCAGCGCAATCAGCTCGGAAACACGACAGCCCAAACCGTACAAGAAAAGCAATGTCAGTTGATTGCGTGCTGTGCGCACCGGGTCCTGCACTTCAGCCGCATCAAAAAGCATTTGGAATTCCTGCGGAGTCAAAACTTTGGGAAGACCGACTTTCACTTTCGGCGGACGAAGTTCTCGCAGTTCTTCGCATTTCATTCCGCGTGATTCACAGAATTTAAAATAAGTACGCAACGACGAGATCACGCGTGCCTGAGAGCGGGTCGAGAGTTGGTTTTTCTTCATAAACTCGTAGAAGCCGCTGACAGTTTTGTTGTTTTTCTTGTATTCCATATAGAGTTCTAAATCGCGGCGATAAGCCATCACCGTATTTTGAGAACGTCCCCGGACATTTTGAAGCTCATCAAAGAAGTCGATCCAAAGAGGTAATTCCATGACAACATTAGACCCAGACTTTCCTCTAAGCGCAAGCAAATATTATGTAAGACTTTTTTAAATAAAAAACCCCAAGGTTTCGGCCTTGGGGTGTAAATTCAATTTTTCACTTCTGCTTTACAGGATCGAATCTGCAAACAAGGCTGAGCAGACATACCCATTTGCTCGCACGATAGAAACTTTCGCGTAAAGCTTGCGACCTTCATCAACGAAGCCACCGCCAGCCACTCCTGCGGATTCAATCTTCAACTCGATATTGCCAGTCGTCGTCATCAAAGACGGAACCAAGACATCAGCACCCAAGTTTCCAAGCTGCCCGACAGAATAAGTCTGCAAGTAGTATGTTCCCGCCGGAACGACACAGCCCGAGTTGGTTGTATCATGGAAAGCGGTGGGAACTGTCAATTGTCCCTGGATAGCGATCGGACCGTTATACCATTTGTAGTTGTATCCAGAGGCATTTGGTTGAATCAAACCCGCCTGAGCATACACCTGCATATTTGTTAGAGCGAAGGCACCTGAGGCCGCCTGGCTGTTGAAAGTCGTTAAAACAGTTGGAGCCGTGATCGCACCGCAGTTTTGACAGCCGTTGATACCGACGACGATGGGAGCGGAGCCTCCACCATTGTCTTTACCACATGCCGCTAGCGTTAAAACTACTCCCAGCGTTGCCAAAGCTCTTGTGAATACCATTGCTGGAAAACTTAAAGTCTTTTTGTTAAGTCTTTCCATAAAATCTCTCCTGTTACCGATCTTTTGTCCTTGTTTCGTTACACTTTTAATCTAACTTTATAATCATTCTTCGTTTTCTTACTTAATCGCTGCTGCTTTAGAAAGTCCTGAGAAAGTTCCCAACTTTCTGTAACCGTCTCCTGGGTAGGGAGTGTTTTTATTAATCACAGCAGAAGCGCGGCAATTGTAAGGACCGTCATAGATGTACCAGCACTTTCTGTAAGGTGACTGTTGCACATAAGATTGAGCGAAGTTTTTGTAATAAACCGAGCCCGACAATGTTCCTGAACCTTGCGCATCACCTTGATTGACGTAGTTATCAACCACCAACACGACCGCACCGTAAGCGTCTTGAAAGAATGCCGAGAAGTAGTACTTACCGTTGATGATGAACCATCTGTTGAACTCAGCTTCCATAAGACCTGCGTCTTTTAATTTGTAAGCATCCACGTTTGTGCCAGAACCTGCTTCAAATTTACCTTCATATTGATAGCCAGTATCCACGTAAGAGATCTTTACAGTTCCCGCATAGCGGCCATTGCCAGCGTTATTCAAATCAACTGTCAGTTTAAAGTTCGTTGGATTGTTCAACGGATGCATAGCTACATAAGAGTTGAACTCAGCAATCGACACAGGAGTGAAAGTCACCGTGTTAGAACCTGTTGAAGTCGAACCGTTGCTGTTCGAACCACTTCCATCTGGAGAATCAGGGATGATGCCGTCTCCGCCAATAAGTGGTGGCTGAACTACTGAATTCGTTTGGAACTGATTGCTTTGACCGCAGCCAACACCCATAAGTGCGAATGCTGCCATCGTGAGGATCAGTTTTGAGTTGAATGTTTTCATATCAGCCTCTCTTTAAGCAGTCCGGTTTAAAAGGAACCGCTCACAAGATGACTATTGCGATGCTTGTGCCAAGCCCGATAAAAACGCATAACCCTTTGGAATTACGACGGATTCACGACCATTCTCGGACTGAAACAGCCCCCTGTTTGTCGTCTAATGTCTGTGGGATGAGCGCAAAAAGGGCACTGCTGTCACATCTTGAGATGGTCAAAAGTTCGACGAAAACAAAAATATTTAAGATTTTTCCTCACCTTACCGAAATGGGATTGTATCGAAACTATAAAGGAAATAGTCATGACTATCACAGCGACAAATGCATTGATCTTGGGAGCGGTTTTTATGTTCGCGGCCCGAGTCTTTTTGGGATTCTAAAAATTTACTGATTTTGGGCTTTCCAATTTTTTTTCGCAGGTCTTTCTTGCGAAGATCCTTTTTTTATTTCCTGACCTTCTTCTTTCCCTGACTGGCGCAATAAAAACTTTAAAACAGTTACTTGAGCTTCGCTAACGGATAATAGTGGCTTAGGATTTGTTGGTAATTCAACCCTGATCGCGACAAGGCTCGACTTCCCCACTGACAAAGTCCGACGCCGTGACCGAAGCCACGCCCTTCAAAGACAAAACTTTCGCCCACTTTTTTCATCTCAAAAAGAGCACTGCGAAGTTCGGTAAATCCGATCTTCTGCCGAAAGTCATTGGCCGAAATCAATTTCTCTGAAGAATCGTTCAAGGCCACCTTTACTTTGAGAACTCTTTGGTCGGCGACGTTGCGGATAAAGTCGATTTTAGCAATGGGGGGTAAGCCCAAACGCCGATGCAATTCGCTTTTACTTAAGGCAAGTTTCCAGTGCGCGCGTGGATTCGTGGGACAGGAACTGTCCGTGGCGACCCCCGTGTTCACGCCATAATTCCAGACGTTTTTAGGTGTCGTGGTTTTCCCGCCGCAATCGGAATGAAAGAAGGCCTTCAGCACTTGATCGTTTGCACTGTAAAGCTTTTGCCCTTGGGTTTCTTTCACTGCTTGCAGGGCTTTTTTAAGCAAAGGATCCTTTTCATCTTCCGCTAGCACATGCCGAAAAACCTGATCCAGAATGTTGCTTTCCAAGTGATACGGCTGTTCTTTACGCTCGTTCATCACGGCCAAAGCGTATGAGCGCGCGGCCACGGCCTGAGCTTTTAAACTCTCCATCGGCCAGGACAACGGCATTTCGCTGGCCAGGACACCCACGACATAATCTTCCAAGGGCATCACACCCACGACATCCACTTTTTCTTTGCTGGCGTGAAGAAGAACTTTTTGGGGCAAAGCCTGCGCTCCCACGCGCAGGTTTTCACCTTGAATATAAAGAAATTTTTCGGAAAAAAGAGTCTCGGGGTCTTTGTTATTAATACGTAGAGACCACACCTTCTTGCCTTCTCGCTGCATCAAGCGAACTTCTGCGTGACCATTATTGGGAATGGCCACAGGACGATAAGGACGATCCAAATTGTGAAACTTTAAGCCCAGGCCCGAAATTTGAACTTTTTCCGTTGTCGACAACAAACGCACACGAACCAGCTCTGATCCCTGGATCAGAGAGGATTTTGCTTCAGAAAGAAAACTGACATACACAAAGATGAAACACAAAGACGCCCAAATCAGTTTCACTGACACTCCATCCATGAAGGTTCAAGCAAAGGGGTGGCATCATGCCTACCCCTTTATTAAACAGCACAGATGAGCGCAGATGAAAGTCTAGTTTTGCTTTTGCGAATCCAAAAGAGGCTTAATGATATCCAGCGGCAAAGGAAAAATCACCGTGTTCGTTTTATCACCAGCGATTTCTGTTAAGGTCTGCAGATAAGCCAATTGCAACGCGGAAGGCGAACCAGCCAAAGTATTCGAAGCTTCTTGAAGCTTCTGGGCCCTCTGAACCTCACCGTCGGCACTGATGACTTTCGCACGACGCTCACGCTCAGCTTCCGCTTCTCGCGCCATCGCTCTTTGCATTTCTTTGGGAAGATCGATCTGTTTTACTTCGACCATCGTCACTTTGATCCCCCAGGCTTCCGTGTGTTTATCCAAAATGCCTTGCAGGGCAGAGTTGATTTTATCTCTGTGCTCTAATACGTCATCCAGAGGATACTGACCCATCACCGAACGCAAAGTTGTTTGCGCCAATTGGCTTGTAGCAAAGTAGTAGTCTTCAATTTTTGTGATCGCCTCTAAAGGGGAAATCACTTTGAAATAAACCACCGCATTTACCTGCATACTGACGTTGTCTTTGGTGATCACGTCTTGAGGCTGCACGTCCATAGCGATGGTGCGAGTGTCGATCTTGATCATGCGCTCGATAAAAGGAATGAGTAAAATCAGGCCCGGACCGCGAACACCGACGGCTTTACCCAGACGCAGAACCACGCCGCGTTCCCAATCGTTTAAAATCTTGATCATGGAACTTAGGATGATTCCACCGATGATGACTATGGCTATTAAAAATTCCATTGCTTTCTCCTTATAAAACTTTTTTTACGTTCAATGTCAGTCCCTGGCGCCCCGTGACCTGCACCTGGTCGTTCACCTGCAAAGAGTCTTCGGAAACGAAGAACCAGGTTTCGCCCATGATTTGAATCTGCCCGCGATGCCCCAAGGCTTCAACTGCGACCACGACTCCCTTATGGCTGGCTAAATCAGCATCCGCATCTTTACTTTTATGACGGATGGTTTTTAGGGCCAGATAGCCAATTCCTAAAAAGAAAAATCCTAAAACTGCGACCACAGATAAAATCAAAGACAAAGGCAGAGTATAACCCGTCGCCTGTGCATCAAAGAGGAACAAACTTCCAACGAAGACCGCCACCAGTCCTCCAATCCCCAGCAAACCAAAACTTGTTACGAAAATTTCCAGAATCAAAAAAACGATTCCCAGAAGAATCAAAGCCAGTCCACCCCAGACGATGTCCAACTTATGGAAAGCGACTAAAGATAAAACCAACCCGATCCCACCGATCACTCCCGGCGCGATCAAACCTGGATGGGTGATTTCGACATAGAGCAATCCCAAACTGCCCATGAATAACAAGTAAGCAAATTCCGGATCCGCAACAAAACTCAGAACTTTATAACGAAGATCCGGAGAGAACTCTCGCAGTTCACTGACTTTGACCGTGAACTCTTTCTTCTCGTTCACCAGAACTTTGCGACCCTCTGCCTGTTTCAGAAAATCCATTTCATTCTGTGCCAGAATATCAAGGGCCTTGGCTTTATGCGCAGCCTCGCTACTTAACGATTTCGCCTCGGTGACAATTTCTTTGGCGAAATCCAGATTGCGACCGCGAAGCTGAGTTACGCCTTCCATCCAACTGACTGTATCGTTAATAATTTTTTTGCGGAGATCTTCGGGAGTGTTTTCGCCGGTGCCAAGAATCGGAGTTGCCGCACCGATGTTCGTGGCCGTCAATCCGCCGTTGACATGACAGGCCTGCAGAATAATAGCCCCCGCACTGCCCGCGCCTCCGCCACTGGGAGTAATCAGACATAAATAAGGAATCTCAGATCTTAGAATCTGTTCAACAATCAAACGTGTGCTTTGCAAACTTCCGCCAGGAGTGTTCATACGCACAAAAAGCGCTTCGCACCGATTGTCTTTGGCGATACTTTCAGCTCGCGCCAGATAATCCGAAGTCGACGCGGTGATTGCATCATTGATCGTCACCGCCAGCGTGCATGTCGCCTGGGCCTGTAACGAAAACATGAACAGGATGAACAATGCGATCAGAGTTTTTTTCATAGATCGAGCTCCCGCATCACTTTTTGCAAATCGTTCCAGACCACTTTTTTGGCAGCGGCATCTTCCAACAAATAAGCCGGGCTATAGGTTTCTATCCATTTGCCAGGTCCTTTAAAAATCAGCTCACCAATATCTTTGGGAAAAGAACTGAAAACAACAACCACACGGCTTTCACAAATTTCTGCAAGTTCAGAAGGAAGCTGCGAGCGATCTTCCACGGTGCAATCAAGTTCCAGCACCTGCAGGTTCTTAAGCTTCATCGCGTTTTTCATTTTGTCGAAAAGATCTCGGACTTCCGGCAAAAAGAAACTTTCTTTGCTTTGGGTAAGAATGTTCAAAAAGACCAATTCACAATAGTGTTTTTCTGTCGGCGCAAAGACTCCATCCAGAGTAAAAAAATGTGTCTGGGCCTTGCCGGCTTCAGAGGCCGGCAGCATCACATTTTGCAGGCCTAAAACGTCTTGCAGATATTGGATATAGTCTTTCATGGAAGGGAGTTTACCCAGACCTTCGCCTATAGACTAATAAAACCGGACGTAATGCAGCGCTCAAACCACCGCATTGACCGCAAAAAAGTCTCAAGTTGAGACGATGCGGACCGATAAGTTTATTACGGTGCCGAAGCGGCGCGGACCTTGAATAAAGCAAAGGAGATCCCATGGAAGTTTTCAAATTCAATATTATCCCTACCGAAGAATTTAATAAGCGTGAGGACTTCCGCAAAGAGATTAATAACTGCGATATCTGTGGTGGAGCTTTAGAGTTTAGCTATGAACAAGCCGCTGAGTTTCATGTTCTGCAAGAAAAAGCGCAGTGCCCGTGTTGTTCCAGCGAAAAAGAACCGCGTCACCATCGCGTCCACTAGGCACGTGCGCGCAGACCTTTGGAAAAACCGATCAGCGCCAAGGCTACTCCCGCAATAATCAAGGCCCAGGAAGTTTGTGACACCCGGGCCACCGCTCCCCAACTGACAGAGCCCACCGCCATCCCTGCATAGAAAACAGCGAGAAAGACTCCTAACATAGTGGCCTTTAAGTGCGACTTTCCGGTGATCTGGCGTGAACTCATATTCATCAGTGTGGAAAGCACCAGCCATCCCGTTCCACAGAAAAACATGGCAAAACACATCACCCCAAAGTTAGGCGCGACCGCTAACAACAAAATACCCACAGCATAGACAATGTAGGAACCCGCCAAAGAGTTCTTGGTCCGATGCGGCTGCATGATTTTTTCAGAAAGAAATGCACTGACACAAGCCCCCAAACCAAAGCAACCCAACAAAGACCCGTACTGCCAGGAATTAAGAGCTAACTCTAAACGACCTCGCGTCGGGTAAAGAGCCCACATGGAAGAGGCACAAAAGGTGACCAGAAAAATCTCGACCCAAAGTTTCAGATTGTGCAAAGAAAAAAGCGGCTTCCAATCATCTTCCGTAAAAGTGATTTTTTTTGGACTTTCTGTAGGCGCCTCTTTCACAGGCCATATCCAGAAGAAAAAAATCAGTCCTAAAAAAGAAATGCTGTTCACTAAGAAGGCGGTGCTAGGACCAAAGAAACTTAACAATCCTCCGCCCACTGTCGGACCGAGAACACGCGTGATGTTAATACCCATGTAGTACACCAAAACCGCCTGTTGCTGCAGGGGATGTGGCACCAAGTCGGTCAACACCGATTGAAAAGCCGGATTCGTCAAGGCGAAGCCCACTCCCATGGTCAACGCGAGCGCCAAAAGGCTGAGTTCAGTGATTTGTTCCTGCCATACCAGATACGCTAAAAGTCCCGCGGCAAAAAACATCAGACCTTGGGCAAAAAGCAGCACCCGACGACGGTGTCCTAGATCCGCTATAAACCCCGCCGGAATGCTTAAAAACAAAATGGGTAAATTGCTGGAAAATGAAAGCAAAGAAATCACTAGCGGAGACGTATTTAAATGTGTCATCACCCAACTGGCCGCCACGTCCTGAGTCCACGTGCCTAAATTTGACAAGAAAGCACAGATCCAGAAGGATCGATATAAAGAAATTTTCAGAGGGGACCAGACGGGCTCATTCATGACATCGCCAGCATACTACGGAAAAACTTTGCGACCAATTTCTTATTAGTAAAAAATAAAAATGTCGGAGGTCCTTATGAAAATGCTTTTGCCTCTTTTTCTAAGTTTGTTTTTAACACTCCCTGCCGTCGCTAGCCCTTCTCTGGAAATCAAAACTCAACAGGGCCAGTTAGAGACCAAGGCAAACCGCTACTATTCTTATAATTTTGGCAGCCAATGGCTACACTTCAGCCGCTGTGTGGATTTCACCCTTCGCAATACCGGCTCGCAACCGGTTCAACTTCGTGGGGTTTTTATCATGGGCTCTTCTTTTTGGGCACAAAGCAATTGCCCACCTTGGCTGGCGCCGGGACAGGTTTGTCTGACGCGCGTAGAGTTCCGCCCGTGGTTTGAAGGGTCCCACCACGGCAGACTGCGCTTTGCTTTCATCGAAGACAGCATCTATGTGGAGCTGTTTGGTTGGGGTGTTCGTAATTAGGGCGCCGCTATATACAAAATGGCGCCGCTGGATCCTTCGCGCACAGCCATGCTTTGATGGCATCAAGTTCTTTTGATTTCTTGGCGTTGTCCTGCTCAAGCAGTTGAATCCTGTGATCCTTAGAGGCTAACTCCTGATGAACAGCTTGGCTATCGGTCGACCAACGATGATAAAGCTCCTTCACTGAGTTGATGAGGACGTAAGTCAAAGCCGTGTAGTTGACCTGCTTGATTTCAGTTGTTTGACTGTCATCAGAATGGAGCTTCACTTTCTTCGGAACGATGAGTTCTGGCGCTGTCATTTCAACTTCTTGCGCAATTACGCCGAGTTCAAACTCCCGACTGGCAGGCTGCCCACCCAGGCCGTTATATTTAAAGTAGCGAGGGTTGACTCCTAAAAGTGCTTCAAGACCCAAAGTGAAAGATTGTACATCCTGTTTCAAACGTTCATCAGAAGCGCAGGTTCCGCCCAACGTGGAGTTGCTAGCACGAACACACCCCGTCGCATTGACGTCGCCGGTAACATCAAGATTGTACGCGGGACTGAAATTACCCACCCCTATTTTTCCAGCGAAGTAGCTGGGGGCGGCAGCGTCACTCACAAAAATGGACCATGCATTTGTCGCAACAATGGGTCCGAGAAAAAGTCCGTAGCCATTGGTGATGGTACCGCTGTTGCGCCGAACCGTTCCTGTAAAGGCATAGGAGTTAGCAATAGTTCCTCCGGCATGATCATTTAGGATTTCGCCATTTACACCAACAGCTGAATCAATTGTTCCCGCCCCCAAATTCTGCGAGTGGCCCATCACCGCCACCGCGCTGACGAGTGTTCCAACACTGGTATTCTGGGCGCCGCCGATGAGACCAATTTGCGAGTTTATTGTACCAGAGCCATTGTTTTGAGCGTACCCTTGGAGTCCCCTTTGGTCATTCAAAGATCCAGAGCCATTGTTAGCAGCGAAAGCTCCGCCGGCCATTTGTGTCCCACTACTTCCAGTGCTCGTGTTAACAGTAGAACTCATAAATCCCCATTGGGCATTTATGGCATTCGAGGTGCTGGCCGCAACCTCAAGCCCCGCTTGATGACCTGTAGCCGCAATCGTGCCATCATTGACGGCGCTCACACCCATTCCCCTTTGATAGGTTACTGTTCCTGAAGCGTTATTAGTCGCAAAGCTATGCGCTCCAAGCTGTCTCTCGATCGTTCCAGAATTCGCTGAAATAGAGGAAAGGCCACGCACTTCCTCAGCACTACCACCTGTCGTGTTTACACTGGCTGTAAAGTGCCCACCGAAAACACTTCCGACCGTTGAGGCTTGATTGGTTGAATTGTAGTTTGCCACGTTCGCAGTACCTTGAAGACCGACAAGAAAACTTCTGGCGCCCGCGCCAAAATACTGCACTCCTATATCGGCCCCATATAAAGAGCCCGTCGTGCCCACGGCGGCATAATCTCTGACCTTGGCAGACACTCCAATGTTCGTGGACTGATTATTATTGGTGGCCGTGGGTGGGACTACGATACTCACGTACCTTCCCGACAAGCTCGAGCTCACAGGAGCCGAGGGATTTAAAATGATATGATCCAGCCCTATTGTCGTAACGCCGTCGGCAATAAGACCTGTTAAGTTTGCCTCATTGTAGGAATTGCTCGGATAAACTGTAAGCGGGGTGGGGTACGTGTTCACTGATGCGGCAAGGGTGGGAGTTGCGGCCGTACGGGTGTCAACAAGCGTAACCGGACTCGTTGTTCCCAAACCTACCTTTCCCGTATTAAAATGGATGTCAGAACCATTTGTCGTCCATTGTGTCACCGCCGATGTCGGCAAATCAGAAGTGGCGATAGATCTGAAGACCGGAACACCAGCGCTGCCCTCGGGGGCCGCAAAAAAATTCCCTGCAGCTTGTGAACCGAAATTAACTTGAGAATCATCAATAGCAATATCGGTACATGCTAATGAATCTGTCGTAGAAATCCACGTCAACGTCTGCGCAGCTGTACAGCCTGTCGTCAACGCTTGAGTGCCAGTCACCTTA